>VSDC01000045.1:0-9807 GCA_047459275.1 Gemmatimonadota bacterium | reverse complement strand
CCACCCGCTCCAGGATCCAGTCGCCCATGATGTCGAGCGCGACGGGGTCGAACGTCGTCTCGATCGTCGCGTACTCTCGACCCAGGCCGGTCTTCGCCGGCTGGAACAGATGGTTGAGGCCGGGGAGCTCGTGGACCTGCGACGCGGGGTGGCCCGCCTCCCTGAGGGCGCGGCGGATCGGCGGCAGGTTGATGTCCGGCGGGACGTTCAGGTCCAGCGTCCCGTTCAGCGCCAGGACGGGGATGCGGAGCCGCCGGAGGTCCTCGGCCGGGTCGTGGCCGATGAGGAATCGCACCCACGGCGAATTGAAGAACGCGATCTGCTGCGCGATGGCCGCTTCCCGCATCTGCGGCGTAGTCCCGTACCGCTCGCGCTGGTCGGGCGGGAGGGCTTCGATCATCTCCTCGAGCGCCGCGCGCATCTTCGTTGCGGCCTCGTTCCGATCGGGCGTGTCGCGAGCGATCTCCATGAGGCGCCGGGTGCCGCGACGGGTGTTGGCGGCGACATCGGGGCTGGCGCCGTCGGCGAGGGCGATGCGCTCCATCTGGACGGGGAGCAGTTCCTCGAAGGGGACGCCCGGCCCGGCGAGGAGGACGATGAAGGCGACGTCGTCGGAGCGCCGCGCGGCCATCGGCGCCACGATTCCGCCCTCGCTGTGGCCGATCAGCCCGATCCGCGCGGGATCGATGTCGGCCCGGCTGCGGAGGTAGCGCACCGCGGCCAGGGCATCGTTGGCGAAGTCGGCCGTCGTCGCCGCGGCGAAGTTGCCGGTCGAGCCGCCGTGGCCGCGGTCGTCGTAGCGGAGCACGGCGATCCCGCGCCGGGTGAGCGCGTCGGCGATCACGAGGAACGGCTTGTGGCCGAAGAGGGTCTCGTCGCGGTCCTGGGGGCCGGAGCCGGAGATGAGGACCACGGCCGGGAACGGGCCGTCGCCGAACGGCCTCGTGAGCGTGCCGGCCAGCGTGACCCCCGGGTCGTCGGTCGGGATCGTGACGTCGATCGCGTCGTAGGGGTACGGCGGCTGGGGGTGCTGCGGGCGCTTGGGCGCTGCGGCCTCTTGGGTGCGAACGACGACGAGCGGGAAGGACGCCCCGAACTGCGACCACGTTCCCGCGATCGTGTCCCCGCGCACCTGGCCCGTGTAGCGGCCGGCGACCGCCGGAACCTCGATGGTCAGACTGTCTCCCGCCACGCGGACCGCGCCGGTCGGGATCCCGAACGCCCCCTGGTCGGGGCTGTCCATCGTCGCCGCGAGCCCGCCGTTCGCCTCCGTGATGTGGAAGACGATACGGAGCGAGCCGCCCGGAACGGTGAGCGTTCCGAGCCAGTCGCCGCCGACGGGTGGGGCCGCGCGTCCGGGCACCTGGGCGTGCGTCGGGCCGGGCGCCGCGAACGCGGCGACGACTGTTGCGAGGAACGTTATGGCCCGGGAGGCCGCCGGGCGCCGAAGCAGGCGCGGCGCGCCCCACAGGAGGGGCGCGCCGCGCCGCGCAGTGTCCCCTGGAAGCTGGGTCGCCCGCATCACGACCGACACTCGCCCGCCGTCAGACGATCCAGAGGATCAGCCCCGCGGCGGCGATCGTCGCGCCGGCGATGCGGTCCCACTGGAGCCCCAGGACCGGGCGGCCCGTGCGGGCGGCCAGGGCGAGGCCGATCCCGGCGGCGTGCAGCGCGGCCGTGGCCGTGACGAAGCCCACGCCGTAGGCCCAGCCGGCGATCGTCGCCGGCATCTCGGTCCCGTGCGCGTGGCCGTGGAAGAGCGCGAAGATCGCGACCGCGGTCATCGCGAGGGCGAGCGGCAGACGCGTCGCCGTCGCGGCCAGCGCGCCGAGCGCGAGGACCGACAGGAGAATCCCCGCCTCGACGCCGGGCAGCCCGAGCCCCGCGACGCCCGCGACCGCGCCGATCGCCATCGTCGCCACGAACGCGACCGGCAGCGCGACGACGGCCCGGCCACCGAGCTGCGTCGCCCACACGCCGACCGCGACCATGGCGAGGAGGTGGTCCGCGCCCAGCACGGGGTGCGCCAGTCCGTGGATCAATCCGTCGGTCGGCCCGACGCCGGTATGCGCCCAGGCGACGGTCGGAGCGAAGAGCGCGAGCGCGCCCAGGGCAGCCGCGCTCCGCACGATGAGCTTATGCATAGCGATCCGTCTCCCCATCTCGCGTAGTTCCGCCCCGGAGATCCGCCGGGGCACGGCTCGTCGAACGCGACGGGATTCTATCGCGAGCCGGTGGCTGTGGCAACGCTTGCCGGCATCGTCCACGTGACGAACGGGGGGCGCGGCGCCCGGCGGCATCGCCGTCCTCGACGGCGCGCGCGCCGTCCTCGTCGAACGCTTCCGCGCGATCGCGGGGGGCGAACCGCGGGACATGCCGCCGATCCCCGAGCACGCGCCGGCGATCTCGCGACTCCTCGTCGACGACCTGGGCTACCTCTGGGCGCTCGTCCACGGTGGGCCGGACGAGATGGAGTGGGACGTGTTCGACGACCACGGGCGCTTCCTGGGCACCGTGACCACGCCGGAGATGCGCGTCATGCACATCGGCGAGCGGTCGATCGCCGGCGTGGTCTCCGACGAGCTGGGCGTGCAGCACGTCCCGGTCGTGCCGCTACAGCGCCCTTAGACCGCCGTCGCGCCCTCGCACGCCACGGGCTCGGCCGCCGGGGCCGGGACCTCCAGCACCACCCCCTGGATCAAACAGGGGCGGCCGTCCTGGTCCCTGAGCAGCGTCACCCTCTCACGGACCCAGCGCACCGCGCCGTCCCGATCCAGGATCCGGTACTCGATCGCCACTGGGTCGTCCGATTCCCAGTCCCGCGACACCCGATCGAGCACACGCTCCCGGTCCGCCGGGTGCATCCGGTCCAGCCACAGGCACGGGTTCGCGGCCCAATCCTCGGCCGAGATCCCAAGCATGTCCTCGATCTGAGGACTCACGCCACGGGCGTTACCGTAGTCGCCCACGGCGACGATGTAGACGATTCCGGGGATCTGCGCCACCAGCGCCCGGTGCTTGGCTTCGGCCAGCCTGAGCATCTCCTCCGCCCGCGCCAGCTCGCGTCGCAGCCGGCTCACCTCGTCCGCGACGTCGTCGCCCCGGACGGTCGGGTCCGCATCGTTGCAGCCCCCTCGTGGCGCGCCTCGTGGAACCCCTCTCTTCGGCATGATCACCTCCTGCCGCATCACAGTCGCTCCGTCGCACGCCGGCCTTCTCCGGCCCGCTCCGGGGAGAGGTTCGGGGTGGTGAACGCAAATCGTGTGCGAGGGGGAGGGGTTAGGGCTCAGGGCATAGGGCTTAGGTCTCAGGTCTCAGGTCTTGGGTCTTAGGTGTGTGGACTGCGGGCACCCGCGTGCCACCTGAGACCCAGGACCTAAGACCCAATACCCAACCTGACACCCGAGCCCTGAGCTCCAAGCCCTGACACCTGGGTTGGCGTGGGCGGGGGCGGGGCGGGGACGGGGCTGACTCAGAGCTCGCCCGCCTCGATCCGTTCCCGCAGCTCGTACCACCAGCTCGGGAGCGGCTCCCAGGCCGTGATCACGTGCCGGATCCCTTCGAGGGCGTACCGCTTGCGCGCCTGCTCCCGCCCGGGCGGGGCGATCGATTCGATGTAGCGGATCACGCGCGCCTCGGAGCCGAACAGCTCCATGGGCGGCGACGGTACGGCCGGGCTCGCCGAGTCCCCGTTCTCCGCGCCCGGGATCCCGGCGCGAACGTTCTCCGTGCCTGCGCCACCCATGGGGTGGTCCCCGGGACCTGGATCCGGCGCCGACGCCCGTGACCCGGCAGTTGAACGGCCCACACACTCCCGGAGCCTCAAGCGTGTCCTCGTCTGGAGCGGCCTCGCGACGCGTCCGACACGCCAGCGGCGGACCGTCGCTTCGCTCACGCCTGCCGCGATCGCGGCTGCACGGTTGCTGTGATCCCGGTACGCCGCGAGGAATGCTTCGACCAGTTCCCGGTCGCCATCACCAGGCATACGCCTTGCTGAGGGCTGCGACATGGCGCGTTATGGCGCGTTATGACGCGTCCTGAACGACGAAGACGCGGCACGGGAGCGACCGGCCGCGTCGGGTTACCTACGATATGCAAGCCCGGGCCCGGGAACGATGGAATCGTTCGAGCGGGGGTGTAGTGGAGGTTTTCGGCGGTTTTCTGCTGGCGGGGCTCCTGGTGTTTTATGTGTTCCTGGCCGCATTGCTTCGGGTTGCGGGAAGGGAGGATGATCGATCGAGCGAGCTGTGGCGGGCGTTGGAGGAGGTGGACGAGGGCGAGAGTGGAGCGTCCCAGAGTCGATAGAGGCGAATGCGGTGGGCCACTCGAGTTCCCGGCCGGCGCGCGCGGTCGAATGAGGAGGGATTCGATTCGGAGCAGTAGCGATGGACGGCGGGAATCGGATCGAGCGGCTGGCGGTGGAGGCCGTCGAGAGAGCGGCCGCCGGGTTGGGTGTGGAGCCGCTGAAGCTCGCGGAGTGGCTCCGGGACGAAGACCGTCTGGCGCACATGCTCTACCTGGCGGGGCGCGGGCATGAGATGCCGAGTGTCGAGTACCGGCGTGAGCTGGTGGTGTCGCTGAGCGAATTCCTGGAGTTCTTGGAAGAGCAGGGGGTGTAGGGAACAGGGCTGTAGGCGACGGGGTCGGGGGCCGGAACCCGGATCGGGGACGGTCTCCGGGCCTGGAGCCGGCGAGCGGAGGGTTGGGGTCGGTCACGGGCCCGGCGTTGCGGCCGGGCCGCCCCGGCGGTGGGCGTGACCGGCCGAGATGGCGCGGCCTGCCGGGTCGATGTGCAGTAAGGATCCGGCGAGCCCCGGAGCCTGGGGCGGCCGCATTGACGGGAGCGCCCCGTGCGCGGGCCGGCGAACAGCCGGTACCCGTGCACGGGGCGCGATTCATTGTGGCGGCACGATGACGCTTGCCTGCGGCCCGGGCGCCGGGGTCGGCGGACCGGGCGCGGCTCGCGGCTCGCGGCTCGGCGATCAACGCCGCGGGCCGCCGCGCATGGGGCCGTCGCCGCCGCGGTTCCTGCCGCCCTGCCCGCCGAAGCTGTAGTTCACGCTGATGGCGAGGGCGCGACGGCTGGTCCGGCTCTGGCCGAGCTGCACGAACGTCGGGTCGCTGCTCGTGAAGTCGGTCCGGGAGATGTCGAACGGATCCCGCGCGGTCAGCGAGATCGACATCCTGCCGTCCATGAGCCGCTGGCGGAAGCTGATGCTGCTGTCGACTCGGGACGAGACGCGGCCCTGGGGTACGTCCCGCGCCGGAGTATACGAAACCGAGGCGCGCATCCCGAGCCCGCCGATCAGCGTGCCGGAGACGTTGCCGCGGACGGACCAGTGGAACGTGCGGCCCGAGATGTTGGTGGAGCTCAGGTTGCTCGCGTCCCGATCCTCGCCGCGGGCGTTGAGGCTCACGAACCCGCCCCAGCCATTGACCTGGCGGATCGAGGCGGTGAGAGACGCGCCGTACGACTCCTGCGTCGCGACGTTCTCCCAGGTCGTAGTGGAGACGCCGTTCTCGTCGACCGTGCGGATGCGCGCCCAGTCGTTCACGACGCGGCGGTAGTACGGCGCGAGGCGCACCGTGCCCCAGGAGGTCGATGTGCTCACGTCGAGCCCGAACGAGTGGGCGTACTGCGGCTCGAGATCGGGGTTGCCGACCTGGCGGTTGAGCGGGTCGGTCGATTCGTCGATCGGGTTGAGGTTCCACGGCGGCGGACGGCGGGTCCGGCGCGAGTACGACAGCCGCACCCGCCGGCCCCCGCCCAGGTCGTAGGTCAGGTTGGCGCTCGGGAAGAAGTCGACACCCGAATTCTCGAAGACCTTGCCGGTCGGGACCTCGAAGCGCGTGTCGGCGTGCTGGACCCGGGTGCCGACCTGGATGCCGACCGGCCCCACCTTGCGGGACAGGGTGATGTACCCGGAGTGGTACGTCTCGTCGTAGGTGAAGCCGCGAAGCGTGGTGGTGCTGTTCGGCCCGTCCTCCGTCTGCTCGATCTCGTCGAGGCGGCGTCGGGTGTCCTGCGTTTGGAAGTTGCCGCGATAGCCGATCTCGATCTGACCGAGCTCCCCGAGCGGTCGCACGTAGTCGACCTCGAGGGTCATCTCCCGCTCGCGTTCGTCGGTGTCCTCGATCATGAGGTCGGCTGGCACGACTGCGGCGTCGTCGGCGAGGAGCTCGAACTCGGTCTCGACCCACTCGTCCTCGTCGTCGCGGCCGGTCTCGTACTGGAACTCGATCTCGAGCGAGTGGCGCTCGGGCTCGAACTCGTGCGTGAGGCTGAGCATCCCGTCCAGGGACCTGCGCACCGATTCCGTGCGCGAGGTGCGCGAGTACCGCTGGGTCCACTGGTCGAGGTGGTCCATGTGCGTGGTCGTGCTCAGCCGTTCGGCGTCTGAGCCGAAATCGGAGAACCGACCCTCGGCGCGGAGCCGGGTTCTCGAGCCGACCTGCAGCTCCGCGGTCAGACGTCCGTTCCCGGAGAGGCCGCCGCGCTCGGACCAGTTGTCCTGACGCAACTTGGTGGGCGGGTCGTCGAGCAAGTTCTGCCGCAGGTCGAACCCAGTCGTCTCCTGGTCCGAGTGGCGCAGGAACGCGTTGCCGTGGATGGTGAGGCGGCCCCGCTGCCACGTCATGCGCCCGCCGCCGCCGGCGGCGCCGCGAGTGTCCAGGTTGGCGAACACGCTCCCGTTGACGCCCAGGGAGGCGCCTTCCTTGAGCACAATGTTGATGATCCCGCCGGACCCTTCCGCGTCGAAGCGGGCCGAGGGATTGGGGATCACCTCGATGCGTGCGATCTGGTCGGCGGGGAACTGCTCCAGGAACGCGGCCAGCGCCTCGCCCTCCATGGGCGCCGGACGGCCGTTGATGTAGATCCTGGGCGAGCTGCCGCGCAGCGTGACCGTACCGTCGAAATCGACCTCGATGTCCGGGATGCTGGAGAGCAGCTCGGTCGCCACGCCGCCGTCGGCGCCGGGGAGCGACTCGAGGGTGTAGACGTCGCGGTCCGGTGCGAAGACGACGGGCGGCCGCTCGGTCTCGACGGTGACGCCCTGGAGGGAGATGGCCTCGACTGCGAGCTCGAGCACGCCCAGGTCGATAGATGCGCCGGCCACGAACGCTAGCTCGCGCCGGTGCGGCGCGTAGCCGATGTAGCTGACCTCGAACGAGTAGACGCCGGGCTGCAAGCCGGTCAGATGAAAGTTCCCCCGGGCGTCGGTCGCGCCGGCGTGGACGACGTCGCCGCCGGGACGGCGTAAAACGACGTTGGCCGAGGCCAGCGGTTCCCCGGTCTCCTTCGCCACGACCCGCCCTCTCACTTGAGCGGTCGGCCCCTGTGCCCGGAGCGGTGCGGCGGCCGCGAGCAGCAGACCCATCCCCGACAACACGAGCACCGCACGGATCCCGAGCTTTCGCATCGTAATTCCACCCCTTCGCCACCGGCGCCACGGGCCGGGTACTTTCTTGGTCCATTCGCATAGAGGACGCGCGACCCCCGCGAGATGTTGACCGAGGGCGCCGGGGAGGGGCGTGGTGCTGCGGGCCAGCCGCGCCCGCGGCCACGCCTAGGGGAAAATCGCGGCGATGCCCATGTCGGCGGCGACGAAGACGTCGGCCGCGAGATCGGCGTCCCCGCTCGCGACGCCGGCCGCGGTCAGGGTGTCGACCACGAGGTTGCGGAGGGCGTCGTAGAAGCCGAGGTAGGCCTCGACGATGGCGGCGATGTCCGTCGCTGCGGAGAGATCGGCGGCGAGCGCGGCCTGGAAAGGCGCGGACCCGGCGGCCTGGATCAGGTTCGTGAGGGTCGCCGCGCTCAGGCCGAGGCGCGCAGTCGCGACCGTCGCGAAGGTTTGGAGGAGCGTGGTCCGGAACGTTTCGGCCGCGGCGAGGACCTGAGCGACCGCCGTGGCACCGCCGGCGTCGTCGTCCAGGTCGACGAACGCTTCGGACACCGCCTGGGCGTCGGCCGTCGAACCGCCGAGGGCCGTGAGCGCGATGATGGCGAGGAGCGCGCGGGCGGCGCCCATCTGCGTGACGGTGCCGCGCAGCAGTATGAGCTCGGCGGATCCGTCCGCCGTGGCGGCGACGGCGGCGGCCGCCGCGGCCGAGCCGGCGATGGCCTGCGCCTCGAAGTCCAGCCCGACCTCTTCGTATCCCTCGGCCAGGGCCGCGAGGAACGTCTGCTCGGCTTGCTGTTCGTCCACCCCCTCGTCGCGCTGCGCCGCGAAGAGGAGCGCGGCGTCCGCGCCCGCGAGCTGGAGGAATCGCGCATCGGCGTTGATACCCAGGTGACGGAAGGTCTCGAGGAACGCCGCCTGCGCGGCGCGGAACGCCGCGGCGATGGCTTCGATCTCGGCGTCGGAGACGGCGGCCGCACGGGCTTCGCCGTCGCTGGAGAACTCGAGCTTGGCCGCGAGGTCGGGCGTCGCGAACTGTTGCGCCGGCTCGCCGCCGGCGACCAGCGCGCCGAGGACGTTGGCTTCCGCGGTCGTCTCGCCGTTGATCGCGGCGACGGGCACGACCTCGCCCTCGTCGGGGCCGATGTGGATGATCGAACGGCCGATCGCCGCTCCCGATTCGTCACGCACTTCGGCGACGAGACGCGTGAGCCCGGCCGGGACGCTGTTCACCCGGAACCGCGCGTCGGTGCCGACGTCGCCCCGGACGAAGATGCGGAGGTCGCCGTCGCGGGCGAACCGGCCGATCACGACCGTCGCGGCGGTGGTCCCGGGTCCGACCTGGCGCAGCGCGGCCGGGGCCGGGGCAGCGCGGAAGAATCCGAGCGAGGCCCGAGCCACGCGCGCGAAGGGTGTCCGCGCCGCGAGGGGGGCCGGAGACCGCGCCGCGAATGGCTGCGTCGTCGCCTCCACGCGGCCGATGACGGTGCCGTCGCCGACGACGTCGTCTTCGTCGCACCCCAGCGTGACCAGGAGCGCCGCGATCGGGACCAGGATCCTCCTTCTGCCCATGACTCCTCCGTGGTGTGCTGCGACCGGGGCGCGGCAGCCGCGTTGGGGCGACGCCGCGCGCCGGGCGTCCGGCCGCGTGCACGATTCGTGCTCCCGCGCCCGGCCGCGCCCGCGGCGGACCCGCGACGAACCGGTAACGGGCCCGCGCTCGGCCCCGCGTGGGGAGCCGGCCGGGCACTGGGGCCGGCCGCCGCCCGCGCCCACCCTTGCCCCGCCCGCGCCGCATGCTCCAATTACGGGCGTCCCGCTGGTGCCCTCAGAGGAGTCCCGGAGGTGCGCTTGCGGGGTCCCGGAAGCGCCCTCACGGCCGTCCCGGGAGCTACACGGCGGTGTGAAAGCAGGGTTGCCGCGGCCTAGGTCGCGGCTTCGAACGCATGCCGCGGTCCCCAACGCGGAGGAGATCATGGCGATGGAGAGCGTTAACCCGGCCACCGGCCAGGTCATCGCAACGTTCGAGGAATTGACGGACGCGGAGCTGGACGCGCGGCTCGAGCGGGCGGAGGCGGCCTTCCGGCGCTACCGCGAGACGACGTATGCCCAGCGGGCGGAACGGCTGGCTCGGCTGGCGGACCTGTTGGAGGGGCGCGCCGAGGAGCTGGGCCGCCTCATGACCGAGGAGATGGGGAAGCCCATCGGCGCCGCCGTCGCCGAGGCCAAGAAATGCGCGCTCGCGTGCCGCTACTACGTCGAGCATGGGGAGGAGCACCTGGCCGACGAGCCGGTCGAGGTCGGCGGCGCGAGGGCGTACATCCGCCACCTCCCGATCGGGCCGGTGCTGGCCATCATGCCCTGGAACTTCCCGTTCTGGCAGGTGATCCGCTTCGCCGCGCCGGCG
>VSDC01000001.1:0-38679 GCA_047459275.1 Gemmatimonadota bacterium | reverse complement strand
ATGTCCTCTCCTTGTGAAATATCAGCCTAGGTTTGCCAGGTGTACATGTTCCACCGGGATACGCTGATATCCGGTGCAAGCACGGACAACGCAGTGTGTACGTGAATTCGCCTACTGAGACAGCACAATCAGGGATCCCGACGAAGTGAGTTCGTAGCGTCTGACGACAGGCCGAGCGTCGTCATAGCTGACCGTGTAGAATACCGAGTTATTCTTCTCTACAGCGAGTGCGAAGGCGTCCATGTCGAGCCGCAAGATGCGATGTAATTCCCCCTCCCAGTCGAAAACATGCACGTACTCGCCGTACGCGGCATCGCTGCCGTACCGTCCGAGCGTCCTTCCCGAGAAGAGCGCGAAGATGCGATCCTCGGTCGCGGCAACGTCGATGTACCCCTGTCGCCAACTTGAATCCCAGCTGAGACCATAGCCCTGCCCGGTCGAGGTGATATTGACACTGGATCTGAAATCGAAGGGTGTCTTGACGAGAACCTTGAGCTTCCCGTCGAAATCCAAGATTTCGATCTCGCTCGTGTGCCGCTTTGCAGCCACGAAGAGTTCACGAGACGGATGGACCGCGATCTCGACCTCATTGAAGTGGTTGCGGAAGGGAAGCGCGACCGGTCCGGGCCACTCGGGAACTCCGCCAAAATGCTTGAGAAGCTTGCCATCCGCCCGGAAGAGGCCGAATCGCTCGTCGTCGAAGAAACCGTTGGCTACCAGAGTGGTGTCGGTGAGCCACCTTATGGATTTGATTGGGAAAGGGGACTCCAGGTTTATCGTCTCCTCATCCGGCCGAAGCGCCCCCGTCGTGTCTATCTGATAAAGCCTGACGATGCGACGTTGCCCTGAATCGTATATCCAGGGAGCGCCGTTCGGTCCGACAAACACCCGCCAAGGCACCATCACCTCACCGGGACCTTGGCCTTGTCGGCCTGCCTGGCTCTCGACTCTCCACGTCCCGATCTCTACAACCCGTAGCACAGGTGGCGGGTACTGCTCGAGGACGAATAGGCGGCCGGCCGAGACGGCGAGGTCATATGGATTTTCAACATGGGTCGAATCGAGGATGGTGGTGCCCGTGACGGTATCGACCCGGAAGGCGTCATAGCTCAGGTCCTGGTCAGGGGGCGGGCCGTAGCCGGGGAAGTGGGTCGACGACGCATCGGCGTTGCACCCCAAGAAGAATAACAAAGCCAATAGAAGAGTCCACCGTCCCGTTGACATAGCACACCCGTATCTGGCGGTCGAGCTGCCTATCTCGTGATA
Organism: Gemmatimonadota bacterium; assembly: GCA_047459275.1. Classification (GTDB taxonomy): domain Bacteria; phylum Gemmatimonadota; class Gemmatimonadetes; order Longimicrobiales; family RSA9; genus CALBZE01. The sequence goes on along the minus strand of VSDC01000001.1, from coordinate 37,413 downwards.
ACAGCGCAGCCGATCCCCAGGGGGATCGACAATCAGTCTCCCCTACCAGTGAGCTGCGCTACTTTGACGGAGGCTGATAATATTACCCGCGGGGCCGTCGAAACCCGAGGGCATACATTGGGCAAGAATGGCTGCCAGGCTAGGTACGCCAGCCTGGCAGCCATCAACATCACTCGGGCTTGATTTCACACCCCCCACTGCCCGCTTAGTACGAATTAGTCTTCTCAATCGGGTCAGGGCATTTCTTCCACGGTCCCCATCCGGAACACTCACCCTGGTAGAAGCAGGTGGCCCCAGCCTAGGGACAGCAGGAGGCACCACTCTGCGCACATGCATCATTGACACCCACGGGGGCCGTAGAAGTGGTGGTGAATGGGAGGACGGCGAGGACAGAGGCTGCTGCCAGCCCACCGAGCAACATCTTCGTCCTTCTCATACCATTGCCTCCTTTCTGGTGAAAAGGGACATGGGACAAGAGGACTGCTCCAAATGAAGGGCTGTGCCCGGTGCCGGAGCTTGGCCATGGATAATGTGGCTTGAAAAAGTCGTCAAGACTTTTCTGCAACCCGTTGTAGCAACCTCTCTTCCCTCCTCTGATGCGTTGGTTTACGCGATGTTCTTTCTGCGCTTGCTTGCGGTGCCGATTACCACCGCGGACAACTCCGAGCGGCCCTCGGCGTCCGTCGACGCCGATCGCGCGATCCATTCTTGAGAGACCGGCGATTTTTCCGCCAAAGGGCTCCCTTGTGATTTCGCCGAGAAGCAAGTTAGTGCTCGCCATTCTCAATTTGGTAAGGAGCCGGTTAAGCTTAAGCAGAGTGTCTCACCAAGCGGATCAGCGCTGCCGGTGTGCGTCATGCCGGCCTCTGGGTGGCGCAGCAATGATGGAGGTGCTCGTTCTTCGATGCCGCAGCGCCAATCATTCGTTCCGATGGCGTCGCATGGCAGCCCCGTAGTATTGATTCCACCATTCCCTACTAGCCACAGACCCTGAACTTCCATTCATTTATGGACATATGGAGGCGCTCCGACACCGGGTAACTCTTTGTTGACTCGGACCGCTCACTGTGACGGCAACGGAACCGGAGTAACTTTCTCGGGGGCAGCATACAGGGGGCGACGACTCTGTACCCTGCCCCTCTCTTTCCGAACGTCACCCAATACGCACTCGAAAACCGAAGCCGATGAGAAAGCATGGCGCGATAGGGCTCCTTGCGATCGGCGTCCTTGCGGGTTGCGGCTCGGGCGAGCCTCGCCGGACCGGGGAGCTGACCGGGTTTGTGGAGGAGCTGAACGGCACCCGGGTCCTCACGTTGTCGCACTCGCTCGTAGACGTAGCGGCCGGCGCGGTCGAGGCAACATCGCTGCGATCGGACCAGCGGATCGGCGGTGAAGACACTTTGTGGTTCGGATCCGTGACCGACGTCGCGGTCCTCCCGGACGGCCGGTTCGCCGTTTTCGACCGCATGGAGAAGCAGATCCTGCTGTTCGACGCCGCCGGATCCCTGGTTCGCCGCATTGGCCGCGAAGGCGACGGCCCGGGCGAGTTCAGGGCCCCCTGGGCGCTCGAGGCGGTGGGCGGGGTGCTGGTGGCGCGGCAGGACTCGCCGAGCCTGACGTTCACCGTGTTCGACACGACCGACAAGGTGCTCGCGACGAGCGGCGCGCAGGTACCCGGAGATTGGCCTCGAATTCCTTATCGGCAACCGACCACGAGCGTCTACGGCCCACGCGATTAGCACGGCCCGAAAGACGTCACCCGCAGACTCGTGGCCCTCGGCGACAGCGGGTTCGTCCATCTCATTCAGTTCAACGAGCTGGACAGCCTAGACCTTCGGCAGCCCACAAGCTTTCCGTCACCGCCCGCCCATCTGATCCGGTACGGCCTGGACGCAACGGTCCGGGACACCCTCGCGGCGGTGTCCGGAACCGCGACGGACGTGTGGATGCCGGCCCCGGTGCCGGGCGGATATCCGCTATACGCCCAGCCGCTGTACTCCGGTCGCCCGGTCTGGACCACCGGCGACGGGTGGTCCGCCATCGGCCACCGAGACTTGAGCAGCATTACCGTTCGCTGGTTCTCCGGCGCCCCTGATCTCGTTATCCGCTTGCCCGGAGACCGTGTCGAGATCACGCTGGAGGACCGGATCCACGGTGCGAAATGGTTCAACGCCAGTTACGTGGTGAGTGCAGGTGAGGCTGCGCGGAAGCTCCTCGAAAGCGCGAGCCCGAAGGACATCGAAGAAGGGATGCGGGAAGACGCGCGAAACACCCCCTTCCCGCGCTGCGTTCCCACCGTGACCGCCCTGTTCGGTTACGCCAATTGCCTCTTCGCCAGCGGCTTTTCCCCGCGCGATTGGCATGACGGGACATCGATGACGCTGGTCGTGATCGATGTGGCGAGCGGCGCGATCGACGACGTGATCCGGCTCCCGAAACCCGCGGGCTCGCCCATGCCCCTCAAGCGCCACGGAGCCGCGGCCGGGCCGAACCGGTGACGATCGTGCCGTCTCGCAGAGTGAGGGCACCATTCCCGGAGCGAAGGCACTATTCTCCCTCGATCGGAACCCTGATGGTGCTCTGCGAATGAGCGTGGATCACGTATGGGGCCCCTGCGATTCTCTCGGATCGGACTGACTCGACCAGCGCGGCGACGGCGGTCGGAGGAACGAGGGCTCCGCTGATCACAAGCGGGTCGGGCAACTCGGCCGTTAGGGAATGCACGGTGAGCAACGGCCTCTCGTTCGAGTCCAGCAGGTGCACCTGCCACCACAGGTTGGAGTCGGGCCGGTCGCCCCCGTACACCAACGGGACCTCGAGATCGCCGTTCTCTCTCCGGGTCGCGGGCCCGTTGCGGGCGAAAAAGACGAAAGGCACCACCACCACTTCGTCGGTCCGAATCTCCAGCTCGAGGCGCGGGTCGAGCGTGTCCACGGCAACCACCGTGTCGAAGGCCCAACGGCCGTCATCCCGCGCGACTCCTTGCAGAGCGGCTCCCCCGACGAACACGACCGGAGGTTCCGAGGTCCCCGGAAGTACGACCTGCAGGATGGCCACCAGGCCGTTCCTATTGTCGACGTGAAGTACCGCCGACGCACCCTCATCCCCCGATCCGGAATCGCCCTCCACGGCCACGAAATCGATGTTGCATGCGGCGAGGGCTGCGATCGGGAGGGCCAACCAGAACCTCGTTCTCATCGCGACTCGAATACCTCCGCCTCACTTTGCAGCAGGGTATTGTCCCAGGACACCAATGAGATGAGAGCCGCGGGAAAGCCGAAGTCGAGCGGGATCTCTCGAGTCGTCAGCCGGCGCCACACCCAACGCTCCACCCGCCTGGTCACGGTCATCACGAAATAATCGTGCTGTAGCACGTGGATGTTCTCGTGGCGCTGAACGCGCTCGGCATCCCTGGCGGTCCCGCCGATCACCACGGTGCCGCCGACGGCGAAGCCGAATGCGACTTCTCCATCTACGAGGATCAGGTGCTGGTCGGCCACGAACACCGGCGCTCCGTTGGACAACGATCGGCCGAGATCGAATCTCAGCTCGGGCCTCGTGGCCGCCCAGATGACGCTGCCCACGTCGTGGAGGTTCACCCGTGCGCGCCAGCGCGCCTCCGGTCTCACCTGGACCCACACCGGCCCCAACGGAAGCCAGATTTCCGTGAACAGGTCGCGGCCCAGCCCGGCGTCCGCGACCATGCTGGATCCGACGCTCGCGATCTGGCGGCCGAGCAAACCCGCCCCGTCGAACCGCTCGGCGGCGACCCGTTTCCCGGCGAACACCACTCCGCCACCCGCGGCTCCCTTCAGGAACGCTTCCGATACATCCTCACCGCGGATCAGCGCCGTGACTGCGGCGGTCACACCGCCGACCACGATGTTGGCGCTCGCCACCGCGATGTCGGAGACCCAGGCGGGATGCCCGTGACCCTTGCCCTGCGCCGCGGCCTCGTGCGGCGAGGCGAACACAAAGACGAGAAGGAGGGCTACCGACGCCGCGATCGATCTCGCAGCCCTCGCGCCGCTACGCGGCGAGGCGCGGCGCGCGGGTTCCAGGAAGGGGTTGTGGCCCATACGACCGGTCTCGTTCTGTCTTCGACGGATGTCCGCCGGTCTTCGGCGGACGGCGTGACGTCGTAGAGCCAACGTCCGAGATGGAGAAACTCGCACACGGGAAACAACGTAGTCGCCCGCCGACCTGGTCGGAAGTCCACCCGCGCCTCTCCGACAGCGGAACCGTCACCGGGCGGCGCGGCAGCGGTCGTACGACGGCAAGAAGGTAGAGCGACGCGGAGATCCGTCAGACGACGCCGTTCCGTTCTCGCCGCTCCGAGGCTGCATCGCGGCCCCGCTTCGACAACGGACCCGGCCCTCTCCGAGCAAGAGGCGGTCGGGTCCGTTGTCGACGCTGCAACGAGGAACGGCGCGTCGAGGATCGACCCCGACGCGCCGGATGTGTGGTATCGCTCTTACGCGGCGGCCCGGAGTTCACGCGACTCAGGACGGCCCTCGCCCGTGATCCTCCGGCGCACCCGCGTCATCAACCCGGCGAGGGCCGCGCTCGCCACCAGACCGGCCGTTTGGCGAATGAAGGATGGCCCTCTGGCACCCCGCTCCCGCCGGCGGCCGTGCTCGCGCAGGCGTTCGCGGCGCTCCGCACGCCACCGGCGGAGCTCTTCGCGCTCCTCCTTGCCGGGCATCTCGCGATGCTTCCCTTCCTTTTCCTTGCCGCCCGTCAGCAACCCGAGCACGAGACCTGCGCCGAACACGATCCCGATCCCCGGCAGCGGATGCTCCCGCAACCGGTTCCGGATGGGTCGCGTCACATCCACCTTCTCCCGGATGTTCTCGCGAGCTTCCTCGATTCGGCCCTCGATCTCGTCCAGGGTAGCCGAGATGCGCCCCCTCGTTTCCTCGATCGCCCGCCGGGCCTCGTCCGTGGTCGCCGGTTCGGCCGTGCGCACCCGCTCGGCATCCGGGCGCCCGGTCACCGACTCGGCCCTGCTCTCTTGCGCCATGTTCTCTCCTCCCGCCACGGTCCCCCGACCCACTATTGCACTATCCGTTCCGCCAGGACGCCCGGCGGCCGAAACGAAGATGCCGACACGAAGATGAAGAAGGCGGGCCGGTCGCTGCAGCGACCGGCCCGCCCGAAGCCCCATCTCCGTCCAGACGAACACCTATGGAAGCGCCCGCCGCTGCTTGGCCTCCTCCCGAGCTGGTGAAAGCGCCGGCGCATCGATCACCTCGAGTTCTTCCGGCGTAAAGAACCGCGCCTCCGCATCCCCATCCAGCAGCACCCCGTACCGGTGCGCGTGGTATTCGCTCGACTCCACTATCGTCCCTTCCCGTCCGATCGCGGCAGGATCCAGGGGCAACGGCCCGCGCCGGATCCTCACGCGCGTCCCCTCGGGGAGCAACGCGCCGGTAACCGCCATCTTCGCCTCCGGGTTGAGGTTACTACACTAAGGCCCATTGGTTACAATGGCGGCTTTCGTCCCGGGGCGCAATCCCTTGCCGCACCCCGGAGACCGGCTATATTGCCCGTGCTGGTCGTTTCACGATCGTTTGGGATGCCCGGATACACGGAAAAGCCGACGAGATGATCACCAAGCTCGCTTTCGCGGCCGGACTGGGGATCGGCGTGGCCTGGATCGCTCTCGCCATCATGGCCCTCAGGTCCGCCGCTCAGGGATTCATCGACAATCGTTCCGACTGGGGCGTTGCCTGGGGGCTCGTGGGGATTCTGCTCCTCGTGGGCGGCTGCGTCGCCATTGTCGGCACCTGGTGGCACCAGACCCGCGTCAAGGGGCGACACAACGCTTGAAGCCGTCTCCTTCCTCGAGGAAGGAGACGGCTCCACGAATCACGCTCGCTTCTTCCAGAGCCCGAGCAGTTCCGCTTCGAACTGCTCGGGCGAACGTTCGTATTCAGCCAGCCACGCCTCGAACGTCGGCAACCCCACTCGCGCCGCGAGGATCTCCGTGACCCGGGCCACCAGCTCGCGGTAGCTCACGGTCCCGTAGGCCCCCCCGTCGCCTCTGCTCGGCGAACCGGGGTCCTGTCCCTGCGACGGCGTGGGGCCGCCCTCTCCGGCGCCCATGGCCGCTTGCCCCGCCCCTGCAGCTTCGCCCTCCGCTTCGACCGCGGGGCCGGAATCACGTCGAAGAGACTCCTGCGCCAGGTCGTAGATCTGGTCCGGCGTCATCGCCAGGAACCGATCCGCAACCCGCGCCGAGCACCAGTCCAGATACTTGGCCCGCAGAATCCGCTCGTCCGCGGGTTCAATCGACATCGCTCGAACCGGGTGAGGGGGATAGGACGCCTTCATCGGCGCCAAACCCGACGCCGCATGAACAGCTCGCCCGCTCCTTCCTCAGAGCATGGCAACGTGCGCACCCTCACGCACGTGCACGCTTCCTACCCTACGACCGCCTCACCCCCGCGTCAAGCCCACAGTTCACCGCTCGCCGAGGACCCCATCCGAGCGCGCCAGCTCCTCGAAGATCGCCCGCCGCGTAAGGCCGTACATCAGGATCCGGCTGAGCACTTCCGGGTCCCTACGCTGCACCTCTTCGACCTCCGCCGCCACGGCACGAGGCAGCCGGACACGCAACTCCACGGCACAGGTATCCCACATACGTTCGGCCCCGAGCATGAAAAAATTTGGAAGTTTCTGGATGGGGTTCGTCGCTTCCGCGGTGCAAGCCGACCGCTTGCGCTCCGACCTGCGGGTGACGCGCAAGATAGGGTGCGCGCCCCTCGGTCGTCAAGTATTTTCGTAAGCGGCGCAGCGGCAATCGCTTAGGCGTAAGTTATTGCCAATCAATGATATACGCGATCGTCGAGTCGGAAGGTTTCGCGCTTTTCAGACGGGTGTGAGGCCCGCGGCCGGGGGCGGGCCGGGGCGGCGGAACCGCCTTGCCACCCGCCACTTGTGAAGCCGTCCGGGCCGCCCTCCGCCACCCTTCCCTCTCGACCAAAATCATATGTTTACGCGACGACCGCCGGCGCTTGCGTCAGGTACGCGTCGACCGCCGGAACCACGTCCCGTTCCAACCAGGCGAGCGTGTCCCGCGGCCCGAAGATGTCCAGCGCCTGACGGATGGCCCGGTAGCGTTCCGGCTCGTACGTGGCCACCAGCCCGAGCAGCCCATCGCGCACCTCGCGGAGCTGCTCCCTCGCATCGTCCAGGGTGAAGGGGGCCGGATAGCGGAGCTGGTGGCACACGCCCCCGACCATCGGGACACCGCGCAGGTGAGCCCCGGGAAACAAGGAAGCCAGAAGGCGCTGATACGAGTCGCCGGCCCCGCTGCGCCGCACCACGACCAGCGCGTTCGCATCGCAATCGAAGCGCACCTCGATGCGGTCGCCCGACGCGGCCTGAATCCGTACCGCAGCTTCCTCGTGCGGGTCCAGGTCGCGCAGGATGTCACGGAAACCGAGGCGCAGGATGGTGGATCGCGCCAGAGAGCCGAAATCGGACCGCCCGAGCACGCCGAGGGTGATCGTCTCGCAGTAAGCGCGCAAGGTTCCCGGTGTGTCGTCGGCCGATGCCTCGAAATCGACGTCGCGCACCGCGCGGAGCAGGAGGCGGACGTAGTCCAGGGTGGAGGGATAGACCCAGTCGAGGATCACGACGCCGGTCGAGAGGTCGAGATGCAGCAGCCGTCCGCTCCCGAGCTCGATGGCCTCCGCGGCCGCTGCGTACTCGCCGTCGATGACGAGGGCGATGCCCAGGTCGTCGGCGCTCGGGTGCGATCCATCCACCACCTGCCCTTCTTGGTAGCGAACGATTGCGCGGGTGAGGGAGAGGTCCCCGGTTCCGGGGAACTCCATCAACGCATCGAGCCGTGCACGGGCCGCGGTACCCATTCCTCCCCTCCTGTGTGCTGGTGAGCGCCTCACGCGAGCCCTCCGCCGCGATCGCGGTCGTCGCGCCCGCGCCCGCCGCCACGTCACGCGGGCAGCCGATGATCTCCACCTCGAGACCCCGGCCGGCAATCATCGCCCCGGGTGTGCAATGCGGCGGAGGGCTCGCGCTCTTTGCGCAAGGGCGCGGGCCCGACAACGAAATCGGGCCCCGGCGCGTTGTCAGGACGTACGTATCCCTTGCGCCGCAGGCCCGTTTTTGCTAAGCTTCGCGGTGCCACCCACCGAAGCCGGAGCCGCCTGCGGCGCGGCACGTGGACCCCGGGAGCTGCCACTCTCGGGGTTCTTCGTTTTATTATCGGCCGGGCGAGCCCGGTCCGGAGTCGGGGGCGTGCGGTTCGCGGCGTCCGTGACCGGACAAACGAAGCCGCCCGCGCGTCGAGGGCACACGACTCCCTTGACACGAGGGCGGCTCGCGAATAAACTGGACTCCAGCCACGGAGGTCCGCGGGCCGCCACCCGCATCGACCACAAGGACTCTCGGTTGCCAGCCGAGAGTCCTTTTTTCTTGGCGCTCGGGGCGACACAGGGCCCCAAGGCCGCGAACGCCCCGCGGCTGCGAACCACGGGGCGATCTCCTATGTCTCGACCGCGGAGCCGCGGTCGGCCGTGCCGCCGACGCCGGCGCCACCCGGTGGTCGGCGGTGTGACCCTACCATAACGCGGGGGTGCGCGGGGGTCAAGGACGGCCCTGTGAGGGGCTCTCCACCGATGCCGCGTCGCTTGACACGGATCGGCCCGGACGCCAGCTTGGGCGTGAGTCGGGGAACGGCGATCGTCTGCTAGCCGTGGCCCTGCGTCCCGCACCAGACGGAAACGGTTCTCCCACGCCTGAAGCGCCCGACGACGGATTCATGCGCACACCCTCGAAGCCCGACGCGCCTGCCGTGGAAACGGAACCGGCTCCGATCCGGGGGCTGCCTCCCCGGACGCGGTGTCGCTCGTTCTGCTTCCTGGAGCGGGAGGGCGAGCGGTGGACCGTGTTCCTGGTCACGTACCCGGACGACCGGGGCTGGCGGGGCTACTTCTTGTTCCGGTCGGCGTCCACGGGAGTGGATGGGCCCGAGATCCGGACCGCGGACCTCTTCCTCGAGCCGACCGAAGCCGAGGTGGACGCCCGGGCGCGGGGGCTTGGGCGTCCTCTGATCCACGCCCTCCTCGAGTCCGCGTTGGACACGTACGAGCGCAGGAAGGGAGTCTCCGAGGACACGCGGAGATGGTTCCGCAACCTGCTCGCGGAGCACGCGGGCGAACGCATTCCGGACATCGGCACGCCGTCGGAGGAGCTGACGCTCGCCCACCTGCGATCGCTGTACGACTCGTACCGCCTGGACCAGGTGGCACACCTGATCGCGCTGATCGACCCCGAGGACTTCCGGGTGCTCGTCGAGCGGCTGCTCGATGGCCGCTCGATCGACTTCCGGGCCCGCGACCGCTTCCAGCTCGCCATGATCGTGGTCCAGGAGCTGGAGAGGCTGCTCCCGCTTCCGCCCCTCGAGGTCTGGATCCAGGATTTCCTCGCGCACCGCGAGGAGTACTACTTCTACAGCCACCAGCTCCACCGGGGCGGCGAGCTGCCCTGAAGAGGCTGCCGGTTCACGGAGCTGCCGGCGGGCATCGCCGAATATCGTGACGGCGCTCGCGCGAGAAGCCGAGCCGGGAGCGAAAAAGGAGCGGCCACCGGGATGCCTGCGTCCCGGTGGCCGCTTCGCATTACGCCGCGTTCCCTATCAGCCGCCGAAGAGCGCCTTCACGGCGTCCACCGCCTCGCCGAGCGCCGAATACAGGACGACCACCAGCAGGATCGGCACGACGACGCGCAATGTCCAAAGCCAACCCTTGAGGAGCGGCTGGAATCGCTCGCTCACGCTCCGGGACACCTCCTCCAGCGGGTTCTTGTAGAGCCAGCCGACGAGGATGGCCATGGCGAGGCCGCCCACGGGGAGGAAGATGTAATTCGTCACGGCATCCAACGCGCCGAGTGCGTTCAGGTTCGAAGCCGGCCAGAGGCCGAGCAACGCGATCAACGAGCCGGCGATTACCGCCGCCTTCTTTCGCGGCATGTTCCACTCGTCGATCATCGCGGACACGACCACCTCGAGCAGCGAAATGGCCGACGTGATGGCGCCGATGAACAGGGCGATGAAGAAGAACGTCCCGACGACCCTGCCGATCCCACCCATTTCATTGAACGCGCCAGGGATCGCGATGAAGAGCGCGCCCAGCGTACTCTCTCCAACCGCGCCCTGGAGTCCGAGGGCGAAGATCACGGGGAAGACGACGAGACCCGCGAGGAACGCGACGGAGAAATCCGAGAAGGCGATCACACCCGCTTCCCTCGGCAGACTCTCCTCGCGCGACAGATAGCTCGAGAAGGTGAGCATGGCGCCCATCCCGAGCGAGAGCGAGAAGAACGCCTGGCTCGCCGCCGCGGCGAGTGTCTCGCCGCTGAGCAGCTCGGGGAACTTCGGTGTGAGATAGAACGCGTACCCGGCCCCGCTCCCGCTGAGGGTCGAAGCCCAGATCGCGAGCCCGAGCACGATCAGGAACAGCGCCGGGATCATGATGACGCTCGCCCGCTCGATTCCCTTCTCGACACCTCCCATCACGATCGCGATCGTGACGGCCATGACGAACAGGTGGAACCCCATGGCGGGCACTCCGCTCGCGATCAGGCCGAAGTAAGCGCCTGTGTCCTCGGGGAAGCCGCCGAAGATGCCGGCCAGCGCATAGCGGGTGACCCAGCCAGCGATGACCGAGTAGTACGAGAGGATCAGGAACCCGGTCAGCACGAAGAGGAACCCCAGCGGGACCCACCCCTTGCCGCCGGCGAGGCGCAGCGCGGAGATCGAGCTCTTGCGAGTGCCACGCCCAATGGTGAACTCCGCGAGCATGACCGGAATCCCGACGGCGAGCGTCATGATGATGTAGAGCACGACGAACGCCGCGCCGCCGTACTCGGCGGTGATGTACGGAAACCGCCACATGTTCCCGAGCCCGACGGCGGACCCGACCGCGGCGAGGACGAAGCCGAGCCGGGTCTTCCACATCTCGCGCGCGAACTCCGGCGCGTCGGCGTGCTCGGAGTGTGCGTTCGCTACCGCCGCGTGATCGACCGCGCCCCCGCTGTGAAGATCTCCGTTCATGCCACCTCGCTTGTGTTGAAGGATCTGGCGCAACCCGCCGAATTTGTGCGAAACTGGTATACGGACGCAAGCTGTTTGCGTTCCGCCCTGACCGAAAGCGGCCAAATACCCGACACGAACACAGAGGTGCCCATGGCGTGGCTTCGCAAGAACTGGCTGCTGCTCCTGCTGGTCTTCGTTCCCGTCGCCCTGGCGTTGGAGTACGTCTTCCACTCGAGCGGGATCGCGATCTTCATTGCGTCCTCGCTGGCGATCATCCCGCTCGCGGGCCTGATGGGCCGGGCGACGGAGCAGCTCGCGGAGCGGCTGGGCGAAGGCGTCGGCGGGCTGCTGAACGCGACCTTCGGCAACGCCGCCGAGCTGATCATCGCGATCATGGCGCTCCGGGCCGGGTTCCACGACCTGGTCAAGGCGTCGATCACCGGCTCGATCATCGGCAACATCCTGCTGGTGTTCGGCCTGGGCACGCTCTGGGGCGGTTTGAAGTACGAGAGCCAGACCTTCAACAGGACGGCGGCGAGCCTGGGGGCGACGCTCCTGGTGCTCAGCGCGATCGGGCTGGTGGTCCCCGCGATCTTCCATCACCTCGCCGGCGCGGGCGCGGTCATCCTGGAACGGGAGCTGAGCTTCGAGATCGCGCTGGTCCTCATGGCGACCTACCTGTTGAGTCTGGTCTTCACGCTCCGCACGCACCGGCACCTCTACGTAGGCGACGCCGGGCCCCACGGGTTGCACGAGATCGATGCGGAGCTCGGCTCGACCAAGCAGGCGCTCCTGCTGCTCCTCGCCTCGACCGCCGGCGTGGCCCTCATGAGCGAGCTGCTCGTGGGTGCCGTCGAGGAGGCAGCCGAGGCGTTCGGGATGTCCGAGGTCTTCGTGGGCGTGATCCTGGTCGCGCTGATCGGCAACGCGGCAGAGCACTCGACCGCGGTCCTCATGGCCGGAAAGAACAAGATGGATGCGGCGATCAACATCGCGGTCGGGTCGTCGATCCAGATCGCGCTTTTCGTGGCCCCGCTCCTCGTCTTCCTGAGCTACGTCATGGGCCCGCAGCCGATGGACCTGATCTTCACCACGCTCGAGGTCGTCGCCGTGGCCATCGCGGTGGCGATCATGGCGCTGATCTCTCAGGACGGCGAGTCTCACTGGATGGAGGGCGTGCAGCTCCTGGCGGTCTACGTCATCCTCGGGATCGCGTTCTACTTCCTGCCGGCGTGAGCGGCTTTCCCGCCATGAGGGTCATGCGCGGCGGCAACGGCGCGCCGACGGCGTCTGCGCCGTCGACGTGAGCGCCGCGGGAGGGCATGGGACGTGCGCATTCGTGCTCGGAGAGGAGGCTGCATGCGCACTTTCCGAAAGACTGCCGCGTTTCTTGCCCTCGCCAGCGTGCCGCTGGTCGCGGGCGCGTGCGGGCGCGAAGCGGGCGAGGAGGCGGAGCCGGCGCCGGCCGCGGCCGAGACGCCGTTCCCCGAACGGCCTGAGGTCGAAGGGTACGATCCGGAGTCGCTCGCGTGGTTCCGCGAGGGGCGCCCCGTCGTCTTCGAGGCGCGGGAGTGGCGGCCCGTCGGACGGCCGCTCCCCGCGCCGGCGGACGCGTTCCAGAAAGTCGGGGAGTTCGAGGGGATGGCGCTCTACGCGGCCCGGGAGGACTCGCCGCCGTACGACACTCTCTTCTTCCCCCTCGGCAACGAGCTCTGGCAGCCGCTCGAGGCCGCCGAAACGGTGATCTCGGAGAACAGCCCGTGAACGGTGCGGGGCCACCGCTCCGGCCGCTCGCACAGCGGCGGAGTCGGCGGCCCCGGTCGCCCCTGCGGCGCGCGGCTTCGACGCGGCGGCCGGCCTCGACGACCCACCCAGCGTCGGCGTCCGCGCGGCGTCGCCTCAGAGACCGAAGTCCACCGGCACCGGCTTCTCCCCGGAGTAGTCGTAGAAGCCGCGCCCGGACTTGCGGCCGAAGTACCCCATGCTGACCATCCGCTTGAGGAGCGGCGGCGGCGCGAAACGCGTCTCGCGGTACTCCTCGAACATGATCTCCGCGATCCGGTAGAGCGTGTCCACGCCGACGAAGTCGCTCAGGGTGAACGGGCCCATCGGGTAACCGGTTCCGAGCACCATCCCTTTGTCGATGTCCTCGATGGTCCCGAGCCCCTGCTCGAGGGCCCGGATCGCATCGAGCATGTACGGGACGAGCAGCCGGTTGACGATGAAGCCCGAAGTGTCCTTCGCGACGATCGGCTCCTTCCCGAGGGATTTCGCGAACTCGAACGCCGTCCGGAACGTCTCCTCGCTGGTGGCGATGGTGCGGACGACCTCGACCAGCTTCATCACAGGGACGGGATTGAAGAAATGGAGGCCGACCATGCGATCAGGACGCCTTGTCGCGGCGGCCATGTCGGCGATCGTGAGGGAACTGGTGTTGCTCGCGAAGATCGTCGACGGCCCGCAGATCTGATCGAGGGCGCGGAACATCTCGTTCTTGAGGTCGAGATCCTCCGTCACGGCCTCGATCACGATGTCGACGTCCTTCAGCTCCTCGAGGGAGGTGGTGAAGTGGAGGCGCCCGAGCGCGGCGTCGCGCTCCTCCGCGGCCAGCTTCCCCTTTTCCACCGCCCGGCCGAGGCTCTTCTCGATCGCGCTCCTACCCTTCTGGCAGAGCTCGTCGCTCACCTCGCGGACCCGGGTCTCGTACCCGGCGCGCGCGGACACCTCCGCGATCCCGCTCCCCATGAGTCCGCATCCAAGCACGGCAACCCTACGGATCTCGGCCATATCTCCTCCCCCGGATTTTCGAGTTCTCCAGATGAAACCGGCGGGAATATGGGGGCGAGTCCTGGCCGGATCAACGCCAGCCGGGGAACCACTCTTCGAGCCCGCCGAAGAGCCGGCGGCGCCAGTCCTTGGGAGGCGGGACGAGCGGCTCCCCGTGCTCCAGCCGATCGAGGAGCCCTTCGACCTCGACGCGGGCCCAGGTCGCCTTCTTGCGGAAATGGGCGCGTGCGATCGCGATACCGGCGGTGACGCCGCTGCTCAGCATTCCGCCGAACGCGACCACGCCGGCCGCGACCGAGCCGTAGGTACCGACCAGATCGACCGCGGCCCCGCCGGCCACGGCCGCGAGCCCACCGCCGACCAGGGCGCCGAAGATCCCGCCCGTTATCGCGCCGCCAGCCACGGCGTCCCGCCGCTGGTTGGAAAGGTCCACCGTCATGCGGACGTGTGCCGACTGAGCGTCGAGCGGCTCTACGGCGAGCGAAACACCGTGGGCACTGGCCAGCTTGAAGCGACCCTTGTGGCGGGTGAACGCCCGGGCGACCTGGGAGACGAAGTCTTCGGCAGGAGCATACCAGCCGCCACGCTCCTTCCTGCGCAGCGGGTGCAGGTACTCCCGGGTCGTGAGGTACTGGTCGAGGGTTCTGTAGACCAGGTCGGCGTCGCGTGCGACGACGCGCGTTGCGCGGACAGTGGCAGGGCCGCAGATGCGGTCCAGGAGCGAATCCCCGGCAGGCGCATCGGCCAGCTCGAGGAGCGCCTGCCGGACGTGCCGGGTAGGCAGACCGAGCTCGGAAGCGATGCGGAACAGCTCCTCTTCCGAGATCCGCTCGTCTGCTTCCGCATCCGCCGCGTACAGCTCGGCGGCTCGTCGTATGACTGCCTCGAACTCACGGCGAGTGATGCCGCGCTCCGAAGCTCGGGTCGGCGGTTTCGTCTCCACGCCCGTAAATTTATGCAAATCTTCAGATCCCGGCGAGTGCCCTCTCCACGACCCGGACCAGGCCGGCCTCGAGCGCCTCGGGGAGTGCGAACGCGGTGCGGAACTCCCGACGGAGCTCCTCATCGGCCGCGCGGCCGACGTCGCGCCCGATGGCCTCGAGGTAGAGCCGGTAGTAATCCGGAGCGAGGCGCGGCGCCGTTTCCTCGAGGATCATGGCGCCGGCCCGCACCGCGGCGAGGGAGATGAGCCGCTCCTCACCCAGCTCGCGGATCTGGGCGGGGGCGACGTAGTCGCGGACGGCGTCGCCGGCGATGGGGTAGGTCGTCTCGTGGACGAAGGCGAGCACGGCGTCGCGCGGGCGACGCGCGGGCGGGGCGAGGACCGCCGCGCGCGGGTAAGGGAGTCCGCCCCGCACGAGGCGCCCTTCAGCGCCGAGCGCCGGCACGATGAGCAGCTCGCCGTTCTCGAGCTGGGCGTAGTCGAGGTAGACGGCCAGCGAGGGCGCGAGGGCGTCCCACTCCCGCTGCACATCCGCGGCGCGGGCCTGGAGGGCGGGGAGCTGTTCCTGCCAGTAGCTCGCGAAGAACGTCTCCTGCTCCTGCCGCAGGAGGCGGACGAACTGCAGCACGGCCTGGCGCTGCTGGGGCCGCGGGAAGAGCGAGGACAGGAATGCGACGACGCGGGCGGCCTGAGCGGACCCGGCGCGGCGCGGATCGCCGCCCGCCTCCGCCCACGCCTCGAAGGAGGAGAAGAGCGCGCTCGCGTCCTCGAAGTAGAGGGGCAGGAACTCGAGTCCGTCGAATTCCTCGCCCGAGAGCGCGCCGGCCATGCGCGCGGCCGCGGTGTCGAGCGGCGTCGGGTAGACGCCGCGCCGCCGCTTGACCTCGTTCATCTCGTCGACATAGCCAGGGGCGAAACGAGGCACCGGAATGCGGCGCTCGCCCGCGTCCCGGCCCCGCACGTAGGCGAGGCCGTGGAACCAGAGGGACACGTGCTCGGCGACGCCGACGCGCCAGCCGACGGGTCTCTCCTCCGCGGGTGCGGTCTCCTCGGCGCCGGGGAGAACACCGCCGCACGCCGCCGCCAGGCCTGCGAGGATCGATACGGTCCACGACCGCAACCGTACTCCGAGGAAACGCCCGTTGGGACAACGGGCGGTGGGTGCGGGTGCCGATACGAACGTGGGCCCGGCGGAAGCCGCCAGGCCCACGGAGCAAGGAGTCGCGATCGTTCCGGCGGGTCGCATGGACTACCTGGGTTGGGGCTTCTCCCGCGCAGCTTCCACCCTCTGGGGGTCAAGGTTCGTGCCAGGCGCCCCGGGGATGGCCGGCGGGGCGCCGAGGAGCGCGCGCCCCTCGGCGGAAGACGATTTGGTCGCCGAACCTTCCGCCGCGCCCGCGCCGCCCACGATCTGACGCACGTAAGGCGCAAACAGATCGATCGGGACCGGCAAGATCGTGGTCGAGTTGTTCTCCGTCGCGATCTCCCCCACCGTCTGCAGGAAGCGGAGCTGGAGCGCGGCAGGCTCCCGGCCGATCACGGCCGCCGCCTCGGCCAGCTTTTCCGAAGCCTGCAACTCGCCCTCCGCCGCGATCACCTTCGCCCGCCGCTCCCGTTCCGCCTCTGCCTGGCGCGCCATCGCCCGCTTCATCTCCTGCGGCAGGTCGATGTCCTTGACCTCCACGGCGGTGACTTCGATCCCCCAGGCGTGGGTCCCTTCGTCGATGATCTTCCGGAGCAACTCGTTGAAGCGCTCACGCTCCGCGAGGAGCTGGTCCAGCTCCGCCTGGCCGATCACGCTACGGAGCGTCGTCTGGGCGAGCTGGCTCGTGGCGAAGAGGTAGTCCTCGATCTCCATGACCGCCCGGACCGGGTCGCTGACCCGGAAGTAGACCACGGCGTTCACCTTGACCGAGACGTTGTCCCTCGTGATCACGTCCTGCGGCGGGATGTCGAGCGCCACGATCCGCAGCGGGACCTTGACCATGCGGTCGATGCCGAGGGGGACCAGGAAGATCAGCCCCGGCCCCTTCGCGCCCTTGAGTCGGCCCAGGCGAAAGACGACGCCGCGCTCGTACTCCCGGAGCACCTTCAGGCTCGACCAGAGGAGCGCGATCAATCCGATTCCAATAGGGACCAACACTTCGACCATTGGATCCTCCCTCAGAGCGCCTCGACGATCACCGCGATCCCCTGTCCGCCGCCGATGCAAGCGCTGCCGAGCCCGTAACGCGCACCACGGCGTCGCAGCTCGTGGAGCAGGTGCACGGTGATGCGCGCGCCCGAAGCGGCGAGGGGGTGGGTGATCGCGATCGCACCCCCGTTAACGTTCGTCTTCTCCGGATCGAGCCCGAGCTCCCTCGCGACGGCGGCGAATTGAGGAGCGAACGCTTCGTTCACCTCGACGAGGTCCATGTCGTCGAGGGTCAGGCCCGCCTTCTCCAGGGCCTTGCGGGCCGCGGGCGCCGGGCCGATCCCCATGATCGACGGGTCCACGCCGGCGATCCCCCAGGACACGAGGCGGCCGATCGGCTTGATGCCGTTCCGCTCCGCCCAGGCCGCACTCGAGATGACCACCGCCGCCGCGCCGTCGCCAATTCCGCTCGCGTTCCCCGCGGTCACGAGGCCGTCGGCCTTGAAGTACGGCTTGAGGGCGGCCAGCCCCTCCATGGTCGTCTCGGGGCGCATGTGCTCGTCCGTGTTGTACAGGACCTCGCCCTTCCGGGTCCGGATCGGGATCGGAGCGACCTCGGCGGCGAAGCGCCCCTCGTCCCACGCCCGCTTGGCGCGCTGCTGCGAGCGATACGCGACCTCGTCGGCCTCCTCCCGCGTCACGCCGTACTTCTCCGCGAGCTTTTCGGCCGTCTCGGCCATGGAGAGGCCGCACTGCGTGTCCTTGAGCGCCGACCAGAGCAGGTCCTCGAAGTACTGGCCCGACTCGCCGAGGCGCAGCGAGCCCCAGCGCGCCCCGCGCACGACGTGCGGCGCCTGGCTCATCGACTCGGTCCCGCCGCACAGGCAGACCTCCGCCTCGCCGAGCAGGATCTCCTGCGCGCCGTTCACGATCGCCTGGAACCCAGATCCGCACAGGCGATTGACGGTGACCGCCGGCACGTCCTGCGGCACGCCGGCCCGCAACCCGACGTGCCTTGCCAGGTAGATCGCGTCCGACGAAGTCTGGAGCGCATTGCCGAAGATGACGTGGTCGACGGCTTCCGCCGGGATGCCCGCGCTCTCGAGCGCCGCCTTCGCCGCATGCACGCCGAGGTCGGTGGCGGTGAAATCCTTCAGCGTGCCGCCGAAAGAGCCGAACGGCGTGCGCCGGCCGGAAAGGAACACCACATCGGTGGGGTGCCGCTGGGTTGCCATCTCGCTCTCCTGAGTAGGTTCGCCACGGGTCGGCCGCTCAGGCGACCGAAGCGGCCGCCGGTCGGCCACTATTCATGCTACCCTGCAGGTAGGGAAGGAATTCCGCTTTGTTGTGCGCCTTGGCGTACGCCTCCTCGGCCGTGATCACTCCCGCCGAGAGCAGATCCTTGATCGATTGGTCCATCAGGATCATGCCCTCTTTCCTCCCCGTCTGGATCGCCCCCGGGATCAGGTGCGTCTTGCCTTCCCGGATCAGGTTGCTGATCGCCGGTGTGCACACCAGGATCTCGTGGGCGGCGACCCGACCCTTCCCATCCGCCCGCCGCAGGAGTTGCTGCGAGACGACGCCGCGCAGCGACTCGGCCAGCATCGCCCGAATCTGCGGTTGCTGCTCCGGCGGGAACACGTCCAGGAGGCGGTCCACCGTCTTCGCCGCGGAGTTGGTGTGCAGCGTCCCGAAGACGAGGTGCCCGGTCTCCGCGGCGGTGATCCCGAGCGAGATGGTCTCGAGGTCGCGCATCTCGCCCACCAGGATCACGTCCGGGTCCTCACGAAGCGCCGCCTTGAGCGCCGCCGCGAACGACAACGTGTGCGTGCCGACCTCGCGATGGTTGATCAACGACTTCTTGCTCTTGTGGACGAACTCGACCGGATCCTCGATCGTCAGGATGTGGTGGGCCTTCGTCTCGTTGATCAGGTCGATCATCGCCGCGAGAGTAGTACTCTTCCCGGAGCCCGTGGGTCCAGTCACGAGGACGAGCCCCTTGTTCAGATCGCAGAAGCGGCGGATCGCCTCCGGCAGGCCGAGCTGGTCGGCGGAGAGGATCTCGCTGGGGATCGTCCTCAACACGGCGCCCATGCCCTTGCGCTGCATGAAGAGATTGACCCGGAACCGCGCGACGCCCGGCACCTCGTAGGCGAAGTCGAGGTCCATCCGTTCCTCGAACTGCCGCCGCTGCTCCTCGGTCATGATCTCGTAGAAGAGCGCCCGCATGTTGTCCGCGGTGAGCTCCCGGTAGTTGGTCCGCACCAGCTCCCCGTGCAGGCGGAAGATCGGCGGGCTTCCGACCACCAGGTGGAGGTCGGACGCCTTCTGCTGATGCATCACGCGCA
Source organism: Gemmatimonadota bacterium (assembly GCA_047459275.1). Taxonomy (GTDB): domain Bacteria; phylum Gemmatimonadota; class Gemmatimonadetes; order Longimicrobiales; family RSA9; genus CALBZE01. The sequence continues at coordinate 18,136 of VSDC01000001.1, read as the reverse complement.
GGAGTTGATCGATCAAAGCCATAACCGCGATGCGATGCTGTGAGAGTGGTCGACGCGTTCGGCCGGAACCCGGGTCGACCCGGGCGGGCGAACCATCGGGCACTGACTGGCCCCGGACGTAGTTTCGCCCGCGCGTGCGCCGAAATTGAATTCTCGGGCGCACGCGATTAGACCGAACGGCGATCACCTCCATGCGTCGCGGATTCCCGTTGAATGGCCGGGCGGCTAGGCCTGGCGGAGCCTCTGGCAGATCCAGTCGCCGACGGCTTCGGTGCCGAGCGTGCCGCCCAGATCCGGCGTGGTTCGACCCTGCGCGATGGATTCCCTGACTGCCGCCTCGATGCGCTCCGCCTCGCGTGGGTAGCCGAGCTGCTCGAGCATGAGCGCCGCGGTCAGGATCGCGGCGAGCGGATTCGCGCGGTCCTTCCCCGCGAGGTCGGGCGCCGAGCCGTGGACGGGCTCGAAGAGCCCGGGCTTGCCCGGGTGCAGATTCGCCGAGGGGGCGAGCCCGAGCCCGCCGACGAGCGCGGCCGCGAGGTCGCTCAGGATGTCGCCGAAGAGGTTCGATGCGACGATGACGTCGTAGCGCGCGGGGTGCAGGACCAGGTCGAGGGCGAGGGCGTCGATGTACCAGGCGTCCCGGGCGACGTCCGGGTACTCCGCGCCGACCTCCTCGAAGACGCGGCGCCAGAGCCCTCCCACGTGCCGCATTGCGTTCGCCTTGTCGGCAAGGGTGACACGGCGGCGGCCGTTGGCGTGCGCGAACTCGAATGCGGCGCGGATGATCCGCTCGACCCCCTTGCGTGTGTTGATGTCCTCCTCGATGGCGACCTCGTCGGGTGTGCCTTTCTTGAAGGTGCCGCCCATCCCGACGTAGGGTCCCTCGGTGTTCTCGCGGAAGATCACGAGGTCGACATCCTCGGGACGCACGTCCCTGAGCGGCGAGAACCGGGGATCGTAGAGGCGGACCGGCCTAAGGTTGATGTAGAGGTCGAGCCGGAACCTCAGCCCGAGCAGGATCTCACGCGCGTGGGCGTGGTCCGGGACCCTCGGATCGCCCAGCGCGCCGAGGAGGATGGCGTCGTAGTTCGTCTCGAGGTCCGCCATCTCCTCGGGCGTGATCGCGACCCCCGTGCGCAGGTAGCGATCCGCGCCGTGGTCCCATTCCACGAGCTCGAGCTCGATTTCCGATTCCTCCGCGACGCAGCGGAGCACCTTGGTGGCCTGGCGCGTGACCTCGATGCCGATGCCGTCACCGGGAATGATTGCGATCCTCGCCATGTCGGGGAGTATAGGCGCCCGGCGGAGTCGGCGCCAGCGGGCGGGCCCCGGGCGAGCTCAGGGGTTGGGTGTGGCGGGAGCGACCACGAGGACGACTCCCCGAGCCCCGGTCGCGATGTCGACGAAGGGGTAGACCCCGGGCGGCGCGCCCTCGAAGCTCACGATCCACTGCGAGCCGGTCGTCAGGAGGGGCGGGCTCCGGAGCTGGGCGGTACGGTCGAGGTATGCGACGGCGACGGAGTCGATCTGGTCCCGCTCGAACACGACGGTGTGGGCGCGGCTGTCGCCGGCGGTGAAGCGCACGACGTCGCCCACGCGGATCCGGGTCGTGTCCGGGGTGAGCACGCCCTCCCCGCCGAGCTCCACGTCCGCCACGACGACGCCCGGCTCGAGCCGCACGGTGCTGGACTCGAGCTCGAGGACCTCACCGCCGTCGCCGAGGGGCGGCGCCTTGCAGGCCGCGGCCGGAAGCGCGAGGAGGAGCGCCCAGAGGAACGCCCAAACGACGTCGGGGCGCTCGCGCAGCGAGCGCCCCGACGCGAGAGTCCGTCTTCCGCTGCCCACGACTCACTGCGTGCCGGCGATCGAGGCCACGTACGCGGAAAGCGCCTGGATCTGATCGTCCGAGAGCTGCACGCCGGCCATGGGCGGCATCGGCGCCGGGTACTGCTTCGGCTGCGGGACGCCCGTCCGGATGATCTGGGCGATCTGCTGCTGCAGATTCCCCTGCGCCGGGTCGACCCACAGCCACTCGTCGTCGCGCAGGTTCGGCGCGAGCTGCGAGCCCTCGGCGTTCATCCCGTGGCAGGTGTAGCAGATCCCCTGCCCGGTGAAGAGCGCCTGGCCCTGAGCATACATCTCCTGCGTCACACCGGCCGGCAGCTCGGCAGGCGCAGCGGGCTGGGCCGCCGGAGCCTGCGCCGCCGGCTGCTGCTGCTGCTCCGCAGCCGGCTGCTCCCCGGACGGCTGGCACGCAGCCATGCCCATCCCCATCACCATCACCGCGGCGAAGCCCGCGGTCCTCTTCGTCCAGCGCATGGGCGTCCTCCTCGCTTGGATTCAGCTCGCGGGCTCTGCCCGCTCGTGACGTCGTATGGGCGATCCGGCACTGCCAGGCGCCGGACCGGGGGCCGAAGATAAGGGCGGCCGGAGAGGACGTCAACCGTCCGAGAATCGCGGGGCGCGCGATGCAAGGCGCGCGCCGTCCTCCGCGATGGGGCGCGCCGGCGCGTCGGCTCGGCTCAGCCGGTCAGGAGGCGCCAGCCCGCACCGGCGTGCCCGCCGGCGCGCCGCATTGGATGCAGAACCGCCAACCGACCTCCAACACCTCGCCGCAGCGGGCACACGGGACCTTGCTCTGGTCCGTGCCGCAGTACGGGCAGAAGCGCGCGGGACGCCCCGCGGGCAAGCGCTCTTTGCAGAAGGCGCAGGTGCCTGCCGTCGCGCCAGACGTGGCAGTCGCGACGGGTGAGGCCGGCGCGCGATCCTTCGCCCCGCCGGCCCCGGGCGCCGCGGCGGTCCCGGATGCATCGGGACCATTGGACGCTCGAAGGGCCGCGGAAAGCGACGCAGCCCCCCCGACGGCGCTCGCCGCCGACCCGGCTCCGGCGCTCGCCGCCGACCCGGCTCCGGCGCTCGCCGTCGGCCCGGCAGCGGGACTCGAGCCCTGCCCCGATCCGGAAGTCGTGCCCTGCCCCGACGCCGCGCTCGATCCCGCGCCGGAATCCGAGCCCGCGCCCTTCCCCGCCGCGGGACCCGTAGCCGGCGCAGCCGGGGATCCGGCGGACCCGGCCGGGGAACCGGCCGACGCCGCCGGGGAGCCGGCGGACGCGGCCGGCCGCGCGTTGGACTCCGCGCCGCTCGCAGGGGAAGCCTGCGGCTGGCGCCCAAGTTCAGGCGGCACGGTGATCCACGCGTCGCACGCGGCGAACTTCCTGTACAGCGATACGTTCGGGTTGGGCGAGTCGAGCTCGCGGAGCAGTTCTTCGCGCGCCGTCGCCGGCTCCAGCCGCACCCGGCCACCCTCGCCCGCGAACAACCGCAGGAGCGCGTGCTCGTAATCCGCGTTGAGCTCGACCCCGGCCACCGCTCGCGCGACGCGGTAGGGGATCAGGTCCTGGTAGATCTCGGCAACGGTCACCGGGCGGTCCAGCGCGTCCGGACCACGGTTCCGCAGCGCCTGCACCAGAGCGAGGTGCAGGCGGGCGACAATGTCGTTGGTCATTGCTTCATTCCCCTGTCGTGAGGACGGCGCGCACCGAAGGCGGCGCCTGACGCAGAAGTTCCTCGGCCCTGGGATCGCCCGCGGCGCGGAGGGCCAGGATCAGGCCGATCCAGGCACGTTCATCACCGGGATCCGCCTCGAGGGCCCGCTGGTATTGTGTGGCCGCCGAGGTCGGCCGATCAAGCTCCATGAACAGGTGGCCGAGTTCCCTGCGCACCGCCGGATCGTCGGGCGCGAGCCGCACGGCACGGCGCAGGTAGTCGGCCGCCGCGGCGTGGTCGCCCTGCCGGCGGTTGATCCGGCCGAGATAGAGGAGCACGGTCACGTCCTCCGGTGCGTCCTCGAGAACGTCCTGGAACGTGGTCTCGGCCTCGTCCAGACGGCCGGCGGCGAACGCCGCGATCGCGGTCTCCATCCTGTCGTCGAACCACCGCACGAGCACGAAAAGGAACGCGACGAGGACGAGTACGGAAACGACGGCGGCCGCGATCGTGAGGCGTCGCGCGCCGGACCAACGTTCCGGGGGGAGCGTCACGCCCGTCTCGGGCTCCGCACCCTCCTCCCGTTCCTCTCTCACGAGCACGAGTGGCTCCTTCTCGGGCTCGGACGGCCGCGGTGCCGTCACCTCTTCGCGCAGACGAGCGACGACGCGAAGCGCGAGGTCGCCGTCCACAGCACGCACGTCGCCGTGCTGCGCGCGCTCGGCGGCGCGCCCGAGTTCGTGGGCGGAGCCGGCCAGCTCGAGCGAGATCAGACCACGATGGCGCAGTGCATTCAAGAGCCGCTCGAGGGGCAGCTCATCCGGGGAGAGCGCTGCGAGGCGTAGCTCGTCGGGTACCTCCGGATCCGAGCGCAGGAGCAACCGCAACGAGTGATCGACGGCGCGCCACGAATCCACGACCGCGCGCCCGAGCTCGTCGGCGGTGCGGTACTCCTCCAGCATGTGGATCGCGTGCTCCGCCTCGTCAAGAGGGCGAAGCACGCGCGAGGGATCGGTCATCCGTTCAGCACTCGATCCACAGCAGTCCCGCGCGCGCACTGGCACGGAGGAACGCCTCGGGATCGTCCGACGGAATGCCGATCCCCGTCCGTGCACGCTGCTCGTCGGCCTGGCGCCGCATGAACTGTGCAACCGACTCGCCGGGGGACCCGATCGCATCCCGGAGCTGGCGCACGATGTCGAACCAGCTCCCGTGATAGGTCTGGCCATCGGGGAGGCGGACGCGGTGGATCCGGCCGTCGCCCTTGGCCCACGCCTCGTCTTCCTCGGCCTCGAGCACGCCCCTCTCGATCTCGGCCAGGAGCGCGTCGATCGGATCGAGCGGAGTCTCGAGCTCCACTCGCCGCGCCTCCCACTCGGCCAGGAGCGGATGGTCGGGACGCAGCCCATCGAGCGACTGCTTCAGCTCCACGAGGCGCCAGAGCGCCATCGGATCCCAGTGCTCGGACGTCGGAACTCGCTCGAACTGCCGGAGCGCGGCTTCGAACTCGCCCTTCTCGTAGAGGAGGTGGCCGAGGTAGATCCGCGCCTCGTGGAGGTGCGGGTCGAGCCGCAGTGCGCGACGCAGCTCCCGACGCGCGGCGCCCATCCGTCCGAGGCGGTGGAGCGTGTAGCCGAGCGCCGCGTGGGCATCGGCGCTGTCCGGGTGCAGCTCCGTGGCCTCGACGAAGACGCTGCACGCGTCCTCGAAGAGACCGGCCCGGTAGAGCGCGCGCCCCATCGAAAGGAGCAGATCGAGGTCATCCGCGCCGGCTCCCCGCCGCACGCGCTCGAACAGCTCGAGCGCTTCCTCCCTTCGACCCAGTCGCAGCAGCACCTCGCCGAGCCCGACCAGAGCGTCCTCGTGATCGGGCTCCAGCGCGATCGCCGTCTCGAAAGACTGCCGGGCCCAGGCGAACTCCTCGCGCGCCAAGCGCGTGTAGCCGAGGCCCACGTGGAGGTCGGCGCAATGAGGGTAGAGGACCAACCCTTCCTTCAGCATCTCGAGCGCCCGGTCGTAATCGCCGGCGTTGTACAGACGATGCGCGCGCTCATCGTACTCCTCCGAGCTGAGGAACGGTGTGGCCATGCTCTGCGCCTCCTCTCTGCGTCGAGACCGCTGTGTCAGGTGTGGGGACCGGGAAGAGGATGCCGTCGGGGCAACGGCTCACAATTTACTCACGGGTGTGAGCGGCTGCCACCCCCGTGTTGGGTCACTGTTCGAGCCGATTCTCCGGTAACCGCCAGACCAGGCGTGCGCCGGGGCGAAGGCGGACCGGGGCCGATCGGTAGAGCACGTCCGTCTCGCCCACGAGCCGGGCGAGAAATCGGACATCGCCCTCCGGGAGCGGCTCCCGGATCAGCAACGTGTTGGAGAACTCCGGCGGCGCCTGGCCGAGCGACGATTCCCTGCCCGCCTCATCCATGATGGAGATCAGGAGGGAGGAGTAGGTGTCGTTCTGAACCACGACTCGCGCCGGTGCCGCCGCCGGGAACTCCTCTGGCAGCGTGAAGCCCGCCGCAGCGAGCAGGAGGAGGGGGAGAGCCGTTGAGAACCGCCGCAGAGACATGGTCTGCCTCCTTTCGGCCGGCACGCCATGGGCCGACCCGGGGACGGGCGCGGACCCGGCCCGCGTCCCGAGCGCCGATCCCCGTCGGCCGCGTGTAGTTGCTGATACTACGGACGACGCGGATCAGGGTTCCGGGTCGGGTGGATCGACGACCTCGGACATGTACCACCGCCAGTCGACCGGGAGGTTGCGCGGCAACCGGTCGCGCACGGTCGGATACCGGTCGAATGGCAGGCCGTACTTCCGATTCAGGTAGAAGTTGACCGCGTTGGCGACGACGCCGGACGCAACGTACCCGTGTTCACCGTGGGCGAGGAGCATGGCAGCGACGATCTCGGGCTCCCTGCCCCACGGGCCTGCGATCCCGACGAACCACGCGTGATCTTCGCCATGCGGGTTCTGTGCCGTTCCGGTCTTGCCGAGGAAATCCCAGACCGGCAGCCTGCTCAGCGCCGCGGTGCCGCCGGGGCCGACCACGCGGCGCAACCCCTTGCGCAGCACCATGATCTGCTCGTCCCGGATCCCGAGATCGAGCCCCACCTTCGGCGGCTCGTTCGTGCGGACGATGCGCGGCACCGGCGCCTTGCCGTCGCGCCGCGCGACGGCCACGTAGAGCTGCGCCAGCTTGAGGGGCGTCAGATTCACCGCGCCCTGCCCGATCGAGAGCGACATGATCTCGTTCTCGTTCGGCCGATAGCCCCAACGCTTCATCCACCAGTCCCTGCTCGTGGGGAAGATGCTGGACAGCTCGTCCGGAAGGTCGATCCCGGTCGGCGCGCCGAACCCCATCCGGGTGCCCATCTCCAGGAACCGGTCTAGCCCGATCTTGATGCCGACCTGGTAGAAGTAGACGTTGCACGAGTTCTTGATCGCGCCCACGAGGTCGAGGGATCCGTGCCCCGACCCGAGCCAGCAGCGCGCGTATCGACCCTCGTAGCGCAGCCCTCCCGAGCACGCGATCGGCATCCGGTCACCGGGCTTGAGGAGGCCGAGCTGCATGGCCATCGCCGCGGTCGCCATCTTGAACGTGGATCCCGGCGGCTGCGCGGCCCCACTGGCGCGGTTCAGGAGAGGAACAAGCGGATCCTCGTTCAGTTGCCGCCAGAGTTCCGGACGGATGCCGCCGACGAAGGCGTTCGGATCGAAGTTCGGGGTCGCGTACAGGGCGAGGACGCCACCGGTCTCCGGCTCGATGGCCACGAACGCCGCCTGGAAATCGGAGATCCCGGCTTCCGCGGCCATCGAACGGAAGAGCTCGGCCACGTAGCGCTGAAGGTCCAGGTCCAGATAGAGCCGCAGGTCCTGGCCGGGGATCGGCGGCACGCCCGCTTCTTCGGGGAGCCAGCGCTTGATCCGGCCGAGCGCGTCCACCTCTAGGTAACGCATCCCGGGCTCGCCGCCTAACACCCTCTCGTACGACCGTTCCAGGCCGGACTTTCCGATCCAGCGGCCCTGTCTGTAGCCCGCGAACTCCGGGAGCGAGAGCTCCGCCTCGCTGATCTCGGACACGTAGCCGACCAGGTGCGCCACCTCCGAGCCCGCCGGATAACGACGCTTCGGGTACTCGTGGATCAACACGCCCGGGAACAGGAAGCGCCGCTCCTGCAGCCGGGAGACCGCGGTGTACGACGCATCGTGGTCCAGCACCATCGGGAGATGGCTCTCACGCCGATACTTCCGGAGCGCCCTCTCGATCTCGTCGTCCGACAGCCCCAGGATCGGCCTGAGCCGCTCCACGACGGCCAGGATCGAATCCATCGGCGCCGGCATGACGAGCACCTGGTAGCCGACGTCGTTCTCGGCCACGATGCGCCCGTGCCGGTCGTAGATGGTCCCCCGCGGCGCGGGCACCACGACCGGGCGCAAGCGGTTCTCCTTCGCGATCAGTGCGTAATGCTCGGAGGTGAAGAGCTGGATCTTGGCCAGCGCGAACGTGAGCGCGGCGGCGCTGATCGCGATCGCCGCCCGCGCCCCCTGGCTGCGCCGTCGTCGAAGCGTACGCGGATGCTCGATCCGCCCGCTCCTGACCATTCCACGCGTCATGCGCCAAAGAGAACGCCACACTCGGGGCAGACGAGCTGACGCCCCCTCGGATAGAGGGGCGTGCGCCTCGCGTGCCGCGGGCACACCGCCTCACCGCCGTCCTCCAGGGCCCGGCGCACCGCCTGGACTTCTTCGTCGGACGCCTTGGGCACCTCGAGCCGCACGCGCTGCGCGCAGCTTCCGCACTCGAACCAGAGCTCGCCGCACCCGTCGGGCGTGGTGCCGACGCGCACGACCTCGGCGCGGCCGCCGCACCCCACGTGACATGGCACCTGCGCGCCCGCGTAGAACGCCTGGATGAAGCGGGGATCGACGGGCCCCGGCATGGGGCCGGCCCCGACCTCGGTCCCGAATCTGGTAACCATAGACACCTCCGCCCCTGGAGCCGAGCGCAATTGTCGTTCCGGGGAAACGGATGTTTGGGGGCGGAGGGCGATGGGACGGCTGACGGGAGCGCCAGGCCGGAAAGCACCGCGGACAAAACAGATCGGGACGCAGGATCGCACATCAGCGACCGTGCGTCCCCGGCTTCAGCAGCGCCACCGCTCCGCGACGGAAGCGGCGGCCAGGGGTCGGCATCAGGCAGCGTTCGCTTCGTCCTCCTTCTCCGGGGCCCGCTGCCGGCCGTGCGGGATGACAGGCTGGCAGAACCGCAGCCCCAGAACGCGAAGCTCCTCGAGCTCCTGCTTGGTGAGATCCGGGTAGCGTTCCGCCATGAAGTTCAATGTATCGTCCATCCACTCGATCTGCTGCTCCTCGGTGGCGCCGATGACGCCGCACCGGTGGATATGGCTGAAGAGCTCGTCGCGCGCCCGATCGAACAGCGATTTCGTAGCGAATCTATCGTGTTTCTTCCGAGCCAATCGAACCTCCTGATCGTCGTTCGTGGGCAACTACCGACGGTACGTCCGCGGGCGGCGCCCGGAGTACCGCAAAAAACGGCGGCAAATATAGCGAGCGACCACTGAGGCGCCAGGGGCGTCGGCCGTTGGCCGGCGCGCGGGCGGGTTTCCGGGGTGCCAGGGCCCGCGAGAGCCGCGAGATGCCACGGGGGCGGAACGTCCGGCCGCGCCTCCGGAGGCGGCGCGCACTGGAAGAATCGGGCCCGGGACGCCTCGTGGGTCCAGGCGCGTGTGTTGCACGACCCCGCTGGAAACAGAGCGCCTGCACGACGGGATGCGGGCGCGTTGCGGCGCGGACCGGAGCGACGGGCCGCCCTGGAGTGACGCGATGAGTCTGGTTCAGCGGTACACGGAGGTGGCGGGGTACCGGTTCCATTCCGTGCACGCGGGCACGGGGCCGCCGGTGCTGCTCCTGCACGGCCTCGCCGGATCCCACCGGTGGTGGCGGTTCACCGTGCCGGCATTGATGAGCGACTTCCGGTTGCACGTGCCGGAGCTGATCGGGTTCGGCGAAAGCCGGGGTGCGCCGGTGCCGCCCGGAGGTATCGCCGGCATGATGGAGTTGCTGGTGGAGTGGCTTGACGCGCTCGAGATCGAGCGGCCCCACGTGGTCGGGCATTCGATGGGCGGACAGATCTCGATCCACCTGGCGGCGAAACGTCCGGAACGGGTGTCCCGGCTGGTGCTGGCGAGTGCAGCCGGCATTCCGAGGGAACGATCCGTCGGAGAACTGCTCCGCTTCCTCATCGAGGCGACGCCTCCGCGCTCTTGGGGTCGCCCCGACTTCCTGCCGACGGTGGTGCGCGACGCCTTGCGCGCGGGCCCGCGCACGATCCTGCGGACTCTCGCGCACATCCTGGCCGACGACGTGCGTCCCTACCTGAGCCGGATCCGGAGCCCGACCCTCGTCGTGTGGGGCAGACTCGATCCGCTCACGCCGCTCGCCCACGCCTGGATCATGGCCGACGCGATCCCGGGCGCGATCCTGCGCGTGATCCCGGATGCCGCTCACAATCCGATGATCGACCAGCCGCGGGTGTTCAACCTTCTCGTGGATTCGTTCCTGAAGGGAGCGCCGGTCGGTGCTGCGTAGGGCAACGGTCGAGGTGGCGGGCCGGCCGGCGCGCTACATCGCGGCGGGCGCGGGCCCGGCGGTCGTGTTCGTGCACGGGCTCGGGCTGTCGGGCGGTTTCTTCCGGAGCCACTGCAAGGCGTTCGCGCGAGCGGGCTTCCTGGCGGTGGCGCCCGACCTGCCCGGTTTCGGGCGGAGTCCCGGCCCGCGGTTCGGGCTGTCGGTGGCGGAAACGGCCGAGTGGCTCGTGGCGCTCGCGTCGGAGCTCGGCCTCGGTCGCGTGGTGTGGGTGGGTCACTCGCTCGCGGCGCAGGCGACGCTCGAGGCGGCGGTCCTCGCGCCTTCCAGGACCCGCGCGCTCGTGCTGGTCACGCCCACCGGCGCGCCCGGCCGGTGCCGGCTACTGAGGCAGTTCCGGAGCTTCGTCCGGGACATGTGGCGGGAACCGATCGCGCTGGCGCCAGTGGTGGCCAGGCACTACATCCACGGCTCGCCCACGGCGTTCCTCGGCACCTGGATTCGCGCGGCGCGACACCGACCCTCCCGCACCGCCCCCCGCGTACGCTGTCCCACGCTCGTGGTGGCCGGCAAGCGCGATCCCGTCGTGCCGAACCACTTCGTCGATATGTTGATCCGGCGCATCCCGGGCGCGAAGCTGGCCCGGATTCACGGCGCCGGCCACGGGATCACATTCGACCGGCCGGAAGACTTCGACCGCGTGGTGCTCGCCTTCCTGCGCGAGGTGCTGGCGCGGCCGGACGGCGGGACCGGGATCGCCCGCAGCGCCTAGCCGGTGGGGCTGCGCCGCGGGCGCTCGAGCGCCCGCGGCGCCGCTTCGCACGCCCTCCCGGTCCGAGGCCGGCGGCGCCGCCCCACACGCCATCCCGCTCCGAGGCCCGCCGGAACGACTCCCCCGTAGGCGATGGAGACGCGTCAGGTGGCGGCGGCCTTGCGAAGCCGGATCGAGCCGTTCACGGTCTCCAGCGACAGCTCGCGGCCGCCATTGCCGATCCGCCCGTTCACGCGCGTCCGGATCAGCCGTCCCTGGATCTGGAGCGGGAAGTCCGTCTCGATCCCGCCATTCACCGTCCGCGCGCGGAGATCCGTGTGCAGGTCCACCGGCAGCTCCAGCGTGATCGAGCCGTTGACGGTCTTGAAGTCGATCCTGCCCGACCAGTCCGCGCGGCCAAGGGCGGCCTCGATCGAACCGTTCACGGTCTGCGCCTCCGCCGTGCCGGCGGTCTCGATCGTCACGTCGCCGTTCACGGTGCGGGCGACGACGTCGCCGCCGAGCCCCCGGGCATCGACCTCCCCGTTGACCGTCCTCGCGACCAGGTGAATGTCGTCCGGGACGCGTACGGTGAACTCGACCCGGACGTCGTTGTCGCGTGAGCTGAGGCGCCCGCCGTCACCCGGGGCGCACTCGTTCGGCCGCGCGCCCGCGGGTGTCGGATACACCGCGCAAATGGTGACACCCCCCGCGTGCTCGACCACCACGATCTCGACCTCGTCGGGATTGCTGCGTCGGGCGCGCTTGACGGCGTCGACCATGACGGCGTCCCCGTCCGCCCGGACGGCGCGGATCGAGCCGTTGACGCCTTTGATCTCGACCGTCTGGCCGGGCGCGATGCGGCCGTTCCAGGCGAAGTCCTGCGCATACGCGGGCGCGGCGGTGAGGGCCGCGGCGGCCAGGGCGAGCGCGATCCCGCCGGACAACCGGCCCTTCGAGGTGATCCTCATGTCCTTTCCTCCTATCGGCGATCCGCAAGGCGACGGATCTGGATGGTTCCGTTGAACGACTCGAGGTCGATACGGGCGGTGCCGCGTCCGAGCGTCACGTTGAACCGCTCGCCGCGGCGAACCTCCGTGAGGGTGACCGGAATTCCGAAATCCACGGCGCCGGTGACGGTGGATACGGCGATGTTCGCATTGGTGCCCTCGGGGATCTCCATGACCACGCTCCCGTTGTGGGTCGACAGACTGTATCGGCCGTCGTCGTGGATCACGCCCCGGAAGGAGATCTGGCCGTTCACCGCGGAGGCTACGACGTCGTCGGAGTCGACGTCGTCGAGCCGGATAGCGCCGTTCACCGTCTCGGCACGGATGGAGCCCGATACCCGCGTGGCCCGGATGCCGCTGTTCACGGTGGCAAGGGTGATACGGCCGTGCCCGTCCTCGAGGGCTACATCGCCGTGCACCGACCGGAGGTCGATGATGCCGGAGCCGCCGCGAACGCGGACATCGCCCTGAACGACGTCGACGACGACCTCGCCCTCCGTGCCGCTGACCGAGACATCGCCGAACGGTCCGGTGATGCGGAGCGCGGCCCGCACCGGCACGCTCACGACGTACGATGCGGCCCGGGCCCGGCTGTGCGGGCCGGCGCCCCTGATGTGGACGTAGGAGCCGGCGGTCCGAATGTCGATCCGCCTGGACGTGCCGCGGCTCGGTTCGATGCGAACCTCGTTGCGATCCCAGGCGCGGATCTCGATGGAACCGTCGAGATCCTCGAGGTGGATGCGTGCGTCGCGGGGCACCGCGAACGTCGTATCGAACGTAGCGGTCGGGGCGGCGAGGGCCAGGACCACGACCAGGTATGCGCTCAACATGACTTCACCCTCACATCAGGTCTGGGCGCGGACGATCTCGCTGGCCCGACGCAGGAGCTGGAGCTTGCGTATCATGTTGTCCGCCAGGTGGCGATTGAGGTACACGTTCATCGGGTCACGCTCGAGGGCGAGGCGCGCCTCCTCGATGGCCTGGTCGATGATGCGCAGATTCGTCTCGAGCACCTCGACGGTCGCGGGATCGAGGCTGTCGCGCCCTTCCTCCAGGATCCGCTCGAGCTCGGCGACCGCCTGGTCGTAACCGGGCCCGAGGCCGTGAGCGGTCAGGGAAACCGGCCCCGCCGCCGGCCCGGACGACGCTACGACGGGCTCCGCTGACCCGACGCCGCTCCACGACATGGCCAGCCACACAGTGGCGCCCGAGAGGAGCATGATCGCGATCGCGGCTGCGGCGAGCTGCGGGATCGACAGCGTCACGCGCCGTGTCCGCATGGGGCGCCAGGCCGACGCATCAATGACCCTCGCACCCCGCGCCCCACCGCCGATCCGCTCGGCGATCCCCGGCCACAGGTCGACAGCGGGCGGGCGGTCCTCGAGCGATCGCGCGAGGGCGACTACGGCGCGCAGCTCCTGGAGCGTCTCACGGCACTCGCCGCACACCTCGAGGTGCGCCTCGAGAGCCGAACGCTCGGCCTCGTCCAGCTCGCCGTCCAGGTACTCGGACAGCCGGTCCTGCCAGGGGTGTACGACGTCCATCTCCCCTACTCCTTCAGGTGGCTACGCAAGAGCATCCGCGCGCGGTGGAGCTGTGACTTGGATGTTCCGACGCTGATGCCGAGCCGTCGAGCGATCTCTTGGTGCTTGTAGCCTTCGATGTCGTGGAGCACGAACACCTCGCGGGCTCCATCGGGCAGGGTCTCGATCGCCGCCTCGAAGTCGACGCGGAGGTCCGTGCGAACGGGGCGAACCGCCGCCACCGAGAACGCATGCTCGTCCTGCGCGAAGCGCGCGGCCCGCCGCGACGTCGACTTGCGGTGCGCGAGGATCACGTTGATCGCAACCCGGTGCAACCACGTGGAGAACGCCGCATCGCCGCGGAAGCTGGCGAGCCTCCGCCAGGCGCGGACGAAGACTTCCTGCGTCGCTTCGTCGGCCTCGTCGGCGCCGAGCATGCGTCGCGCGAGCGAATGGATGCGCGGGACGTAGCGCCGGTACAGGCTCTCGAACGCCCGCGCATCTCCGGCCACCGCCCGTTGCACGTCGGCGGCATCGACCGCCGTGGTCGCCTGGGTTCGCGTTCCCGTCAGGGTGGTCACAACCTCGGTCCCGAATCGGATCCCGGTTCATTGGATGGACCCGGATCGCGAAAGGTTGGAACGGCTACCAACAACACTCTCGAATCGCCGGCCGAACGCAACGGCGCGGTCCGAAATTTTCATGAGGCGGTGGGTGATGGAGTGACATGAGATCGCGAGAGGCGGTCGGACGGCGTGCGCGTGTGCCGTCGGCTGGTCATAGCTGTGAAGGAGTACAGTGAAGATCTCCGACGCGTCGCGGAAGACATCGCCAACAGCGTGACGCACGGCGTGGGATTGGGCTTGAGCCTGGCCGGATTCGCCGTGCTCCTGAGCCTGGTCGCCGATCATGGCAGCACCCGCCAGGTGGTGGGGTGCGGCGTGTACGGGGGAAGCCTGGTCGGACTCTACGCGGCCTCGACGCTGTACCACAGCTTCCGTGACCCGCGTCTCAAGCACCTTCTCCGCATCATCGACCATTGCGCGATCTTCCTGCTGATCGCGGGGACGTACACGCCCTTCCTGCTCGTCAACGTAGAGCAGAGCGAGACGGCGCGGCTGCTCCTGGCCGTGGTCTGGCTGCTGGCGTTGGGAGGGATCGCCTTCAAGATCCATTGCGTGGGGCGCTACCCGCGCCTGTCGACGATCCTCTACCTCGCCATGAGCTGGCTCCTGTTGGCGACGCTGTTGCCGTTCCTGCCGGCGATCCCCGACACGGGGCTGATCTGGCTCCTGGCCGGGGGAGTGCTCTACACGGGCGGGGTGTGGTTCTACGTGAGGGACGAGAGGGCGCGCTTCAATCACGCGATCTGGCACCTCTTCGTGCTGGGAGGGAGCGCGTGCCATTACATCGCCGTCTACGTCACCGTGGCGCCGCGGTGATGCGGGCGGCCGGGCATGCGGCCGGTTCGAGGGGCCGGCGCCCGGCTCACAGGGCACAGCCAGCCCCCGGCTAAAGGGCCGGGCCGGCGCCCGCCTCACCCGACCTTGAGCAGCTCCTTCAACTGCTCCGGCGTGAGGCCCTCGCCCCGGCGGCTGCCCAACCGACCGCCCGCACGGTTGAGACGCAGGGCGGAACGCGTCGCCGCGCCGGTGCCCATGAAGCTCGCCGTGAGGCCCGGCACCGTTCCACGCGGGATCGGCTGTCCGAGCACGCGTTCGATGGCGTGGAGGTAGGGGATCTCGGCCGGCGTGAGGAACGTGATCGCGATCCCCGTCGCTCCCGCGCGACCGGTCCGGCCGATCCGGTGGATGTAGTCCTCGGGATTCTGCGGCACGTCGAAGTTGACGACGTGGCTGATCCCTTCGATGTCGAGGCCCCGCTGCGCCACATCGGTGGCGACGAGGACGCGCACGTCGCCGTCCGCGAACGCATCCAGCGCCTTCTCACGCTGGCGCATGTCGCGGTCGCCGTGGAGCACCGTCACATCGATCCCGGCGGCCTTGAGCCGCGAGTGCAGCATGTCCGCGCCGATCTTGGTCCGGGTGAACACCAGCACCTGCTGCATCCCGTCCCGGCGCAGCAGCTCCAGGAGGAGCGGGATCTTCTGATCGGGCCGCACCGGGTAGACCACCTGCTCCACCTTCTCGGACGCCGTCGACTGCGGCGTCGCCTCGACCCACACCGGATCCCGGAGGATACGCAGCGCGAGGGCGTGCACGCCGGGCGGCATCGTCGCCGAGAACATCATCGTCTGGCGCGTTGCGGGGAGCACCTCGAGGATCGCCTCGATCTGCGGCCGGAACCCCATGTCCAGCATGCGGTCGGCCTCGTCCAGGATCAGCACCTCGACCGTGGACAGATCGATCGTCCCCCGCTCGATGTGGTCGATCAGCCGACCGGGCGTCGCCACCAGCACGTCGAAGCCGGCGCGCAGGTCGCGAATCTGGGGGCCGATCGGCACGCCGCCGTAGATCTCGCCGACCCACAGTTCCGTGTGCTTCAAGAGCGCGCGGGCATCCTCGGCGACCTGCTGGGCGAGCTCGCGCGTGGGACAGATCACCAGGGTGTACAGCCCTTCGCGATCGATCTGCCTCTCCAGCGCGGGGATCAGGAACGCCCCGGTCTTGCCGGTTCCCGTCTGGGCGATTCCGACCACGTCCCTCCCCTCGCGCGCCGGCGGGATCGCCTTGGCCTGGATCGGCGTCGGCGCCTCCCAGCCCAGGTCGCGGATCCCGGCGAGAAGCGCAGGAGCCGACGTCAGCTCTTCGAATCGCATTTCCTCTCCCGACTACAACAAACGGGCGCACGCGCGCCCGGAAAAACCTCGAGGCCGGACGACCGACGACGGGACCGGCGAAGCGTCGTCGCGCGGGTCCCTGTGCCATCGGTGCCGCCGGCCTCTTGTCGCACTTCCAAATTTACCACAATTTTGTGTAGATCACAACCCGGCTGACGTGCACACTGATTCGGGGACGTAGCTATCCCGCCATCCTGCCCTGCGGCCTGATCCGCTTTGCCGCCGAGACGAGCGACCCCACGGACCGACGCACCGAAACTCCGAATCACACACGACGTCCGGCGCCGGATGGACCACACGGCCGTGAGCAGGCGGTCGACATCTTCTTCGGTGGTGTAACACGCAACGCCGACGAAGGCGTTACAGGCCGGGTGGCGATCATCGCGGCATAGAAATCGCCGTGCGAGAGAGCGACGCCGCGCGACTCGCCGGAACCACTCCGTCGACCGCGACGGAGTTCGCCTACGGCCGCGATGCACGCGTCCGTTTCGGCGCCGCCTCCACGGCGCCGCCCGGTTCGTCGAAATCCACCACGGGGGAATCCCGCGTGATCGCGGTCCAGGGCCCGGAGGCGTGTCCGGACCCCTTAGGCAGCCACGGCCGCGATCTCCAATACACGAGTGAGACCGAGCGGAGTGTAGCGTGACAGGAGACAAGTACCTCGGAGTCCTAGAGGTGATGGGAGGCGGGTCGGGTTTCATCCGACGCCGGGAATCGGGCTATGCGCCCGGGGCCAACGACATCTACGTCCCGCAGAAGCTGATCCAGCAGTTCGGCCTGCGGACGGGCGACGAGATCAGCGGCGAGGTCGGTCGCTCCCCGGGGCGTGGGAAGAACCCGCCGCTGGCGCGGCTCGAGGCCGTGAACGGCCGGCCGCCGGAGGAGATGCGAAACCGCCCGGACTTCACTCGCCTGAGCGCGCTGCACCCGCAGGAGCAGCTCGTGCTCGAGTGCGACATCCGGCGGCGCGGGCAGCCGGATCACACGAACCGGGTGATCGACCTCTTCTGCCCGTTCGGCAAAGGCCAGCGCGCGTTGATCGTCGCGCCCGCCAAGGCCGGGAAGACCACGGTGCTCCAGCGAATCGCCGAAGGGATCGCGACGAACCACCCGGAGTGCCGGTTGATCCTGCTCCTCGTGGACGAACGGCCCGAGGAGGTGACCGAGATGGAGGCGAGCGGTTTCGGCGAGGTGGTCGCTTCGAGCTTCGATTGCCCGCCGGAACACCACGTGGCGGTGGCCGAGATCACCCTCGAGCGCGCGCGTCGCCAGGTCGAGCTCGGGAAGGACGTGGTGCTGATCCTGGACTCGATCACACGTCTCGCCCGCGCGTACAACGCCATCGAGACGGGGAGCGGCCGCACGCTGACCGGCGGACTCGACGCGAACTCGCTCGAGAAGCCGAAACGCTTCCTGGGCAGCGCCCGTAACGTGGACCCGAAGCAGGGCGGCGGCTCTCTCACGATCATCGCGACGGCTCTCGTAGACACTGGCTCCCGGATGGACCAGGTGATCTTCGAGGAATTCAAGGGGACGGGGAACAGCGAGCTGGTGCTCAGCCGCGAGCTGGCCGACCGGCGGATCTTCCCCGCGATCGACCTGGTCGCGAGCGCGACGCGGCGCGAGGAGCTCCTCCTTTCCGAGGAAGCGCTCGCGGTGTCCACCAAGCTGCGGAAAGAGTTCGCGGGCTCGACCCCTGCCGACGCGATGAACACGCTCCTCGCCCTGATGCGCCAGACGGAGTCGAACGAGGCGTTCGTCGGAAAGCTGCTCGCCCGCGCGTGACGACGGAACCGGAATCCGTCGTCAGTCGGCGTGCCGTCGCACGTAATCCATAGCCCGCTCGGCCAGCTCCTGGCTCCGCAGCCCGACCTCCAACGCCGTTGCCACTGCCTCTTCCATCCCCCTGCCCTCATCGAGCACGAGGTACGGGATCAGCAGGACACCGACCCGGTTTCCGGA
>VSDC01000044.1:0-9844 GCA_047459275.1 Gemmatimonadota bacterium | reverse complement strand
GACGGCCGCTGGGTCGCCGTGCGGACGTACACGGCCGTGCAGCTCTACCGCGTGGGCTGGCGCGGCCGTCTGCGGCCACAACTCCCCAACCCCGGGATCGACCTCCAGATCCTCGCCGAGCCGCAGGGCGAGGCCGTGGCGTTCGCGCCCGACGGCTCGCTCTTCCTGACCAGTGAAGCCGGGCCGAGCGACGTGCCGGGGATCATCTCCCGGCTCGATTGCCGACTGGATTGAAGTCCGCGCCGCAGAACCGTGCCCGGGCTCCGGCCATCGCCGGCAGTCCCGTCCGAGTTTGCGCGGGCGGTGCGGGTCGGCGCGGTGCGGATCGGCGCGGGCGCGACCCGGCGCCAGATCGCGTCCGGATCGGATGGGGAGGCGATTCCGGGCCAAGCCACACTCTCCGGTCTTCGCGTAGGCTCCCACCCGGGCACGGATGCTGCACCCGTTGGCCGGCGGCCGGTTACCGGCGACCGCGAACGACAGCCCCGGGGAGAGCGCATGTACGGTCGGTACCGTGACCGGTGCGGCGATGCGCCACGCCGGCATTTCCCGCCCTTCGATCTCGAGGCGTACGACCACGATTACCCGAGACGCCGCCCGGCGCGGCGTCCGGGTCCGCCCCCGTACAGCCGCCGGGCGTACGACGGTCCCCTTTACGGAAGCCGGGCCTACGATGGTCCGCCGCCCTACCGCCGGGGTCATGACGGCCCACCCCCGCACGGCCGCCGGGGATATGACGGTCCGCCGCCCGAGCGTCGCAGGCGAAGGAGAGCGGAGGATTGGCGCAGAGGCTGGGAGCGGCTCAGGGAACGTGGAGAGGAGCGGTGGGGCGGTCGCGCGCGAGAACTGCTGCGACGGTACCGCGAACCCATCATCGGCCTGACCATCGCCGGCGCCGCGGCCCCGATGGTGAAGCCAGCCCGCGCCGAGGCCGAGGCGCCGCCGGAGCGACACGTGCGCGAAGCTCGCGCTGCCGCCGCCCGCCCCAGCGACGTCGAGGAAGCGGTCGGCCGCGAATGGGCGCGAAGCGAGGCCGAGCAGATCCGCGAGGACACCATCGAAGGCGCACGCATCCGCTACGGCATCTCGCGGGGTCTCGCCGAGGAGATCTACGACGCCGCAGTCCGCAACGACATCGACCCCGACGTCGCCTTCGGCCTCGTCAACACGGAGAGCACGTTCGACGAACGGGCCGTGAGCCACGTCGGCGCCCGGGGGCTGACGCAGGTCATGCCTCGCACCGCACGGTGGCTACGCCCCGGCACCACCGCCGAGGATCTCTTCGACCGCAGCCTCAACCTCGATCTCGGGTTCAGGTATCTCCGCAGCCTGATCGACAAGTACGACGGCAACGTTCGCCTCGCGCTCCTGGCGTACAACCGCGGGCCGGGCACCGTCGACCGCATCCTCGCCCGCGGCGGCGACCCGGACAACGGCTACGCGGACCGCGTCCTCTCCGGCTGAGTCTCGCGGCGGCTTGCCCCCGCAACGATCGCCGATCAGATTGTCGGCCTTGCATCGGAACCACTGTCGCACGCGAGAACCATGGCCGACTACGAACGCATGACCGCGGCGTCGATCCGCGAGGTGCTGAAGACCGCCGAAGAGGTGCTCACGTCCCGGCTCCCGATTCAGAAGGTGAGCGAGGACCGGCATTCCATCACGTTCAAGGGCGAGGACGGCACGGTGACGATCGAAGCCCATCGCCACGGGCCGGACACCGTCGTCCATGCGAGGACCGACCAGCTCCGGACGTCCCGCCTCGACCTCGAGACCCAGCACTTCCTGAACAAGCTGCCTTACCAGCCCGGGGACCCGGCGCGCGGATAGGGGAGGGCGGGGCATGAGAGAGAGCGCCCTCGACGGCCACAGCCGTCGAGGGCGCCGACCGCTGCGTTCCCGGCGCCGCTCCCCGCCCGTGCTCACCCCGACACGGTGCTCACCCTGACACTGCGCTCACCCCGACACGGCACTCACCTGCCGCGGCGCTCATCCTGCGCCGCCTCCCTCACGCCTCGAGAAGTACGCCTGCGTCTCCCTCTTCACCACGCCCGACAGGAGCAGCAGCCCGATCAGGTTGGGGATCGCCATCGCGCCGTTCATGACGTCGCTGAAGTTCCAGACGAGTTGGAACCCGACGACCTGGCTCGCGCCCATGTCAAGCGCCGCGGCGCCGAAGAAGGCGGCGATGACGAAGAGAATGCGGTAGGGCACGATGGCGCTGACGCCGATCAGGTACTCGATCGCGCGCTCGCCGTAATACGCCCAGCCGAGGATCGTCGAGAACGCGAAGAAGGCCAGGCCGAGCGAGACGACGTAGTGCCCCCACTCGCCCGGCAACCCCGTCTGGAACGCGGCCGCGGTGAGCGGCGCTCCGGTCAGCCCCGCTCCGGTCCCGGGGTCGACGCGGGTCCACGCGCCGGTCGCGATGATCGTGAAGCCGGTGATCGAGCAGACGACGATCGTGTCGATGAAGGTCTGCGTCATCGAGACCATCGCCTGGGTGACCGGGGAGCGGGTCTGCGCGGCGGCGGCGGCGATCCCGCCCGTCCCAAGGCCGGATTCGTTCGAGAAGATCCCGCGGGCGAAGCCCCACCGCATTGCATCCCGCACGGTCGCGCCGAGGAAGCCGCCGACCGCGGCCGTGGGGCTGAACGCGTCCCGGAAGACGAAGAGGGCGATGTCGGGGATGCCCCGCCAGTTGATCACCAGCACGACCAACCCGCCGAGCAGGTAGAAGACGATCATGAACGGGACGAATACTCCGGTCACCCGTCCGATGCTGCGGATCCCGCCCAGGATGACGAGCGCGGCAAGCACGGCGATGACCGCGCCCGTCCAGGTCGGAGAGATGCCGAAGGACGAGCGGAGCGCGTCGGCCACCGAGTTGGACTGCACCATGTTTCCGATGCCGAACGCCGCGATCGCGGCGAAGAGGGCGAACGCGCCGCCGAGCAGCTTGCCGACACCGCCTCCGATCCCCCGAGACAGGTAGTACATAGGCCCGCCCGCCATCTCACCGCGAGCATCGACCTCCCGGTACCGTACGCCGAGCACCGCCTCGGCGTACTTGGTCGCCATCCCGAAGAGGCCGGTGACCCACATCCAGAAGAGCGCGCCCGGGCCGCCGGAGGCGATCGCCGTCGCCACGCCGGCGATGTTGCCGACGCCGACCGTTGCGGCGAGCGCGGTCATGAGGGCCTGGAAGTGCGAGATGTCGCCCTCCGCGCCTTCCTCCTTCCGCTTCACGAGCGCCAGCCAGAGCGCGTGCCGGAGAAGCCGGAACTGGAGCCCCTTCAGCAGCAGCGTCAGGTAGACGCCCGTGCCGAGGAGCAGCACGATCATCGGCCAGCCCCAGAGGAAGTCGCTCGCGGTGCCGAACCACACCTGAAGGTTGACCATGTGCCACCGCCCGGTCTGGAGGAGAGCGCCGAAGGTACACGCCTGGGCAGAACCCTTGCAAGACCGTATATTGCTGGTGCTGTGCCTTTGAAAACACGAGTAGAGGGGTGGGAATGCCAGACGGATTCGGGGATCTCGGGCTCAGGCCCGAGTTGGTCGAGGGGGTGAAGCTGCTGGGCTACGACGCACCGACGCCGCTGCAGCGCGCTTCGGTGCCGGTACTGCGCCGGGGCGGCAACGTAGTGCTGAATGCATCCGCGGGCGCCGGCGTGGTCGGCGCTTACGGACTGGGACTGATCGATCGACTTCTCGGCGGGGAAGCGGTGGTGGACGAGGAGGCGGGTGCGTTGCGTGCCCTGGTTCTGGTCCCCACCCCGGAGATCGCGGCGCGGACCGCGATTTCCCTCGCCCGCCTTGCGCGCGGCACGCCGCTCCACGTCGCCGCGCTCTCGCCCGGTTGGGCCACGAGCGCCCGGGACGCCGAGGTCGTCGTCGCGACTCCGAGCGCCGCGCTCGACGCCGTGCACGCCTCGGCGCTCAAGCTCGGCGGCCTGCTCACGCTCGTCATCGACGACCTGGCCTCGATCCTGGCTCTCAGCGCGCAGGAGGCGCTCGAATCGATCACCAACTCGGTGCCCAAGGAGGCGCAGCGCGTCGTCGCCACCTCGGAGCGGACGGACGCCGTCGACGACTACATCGAGCGGCACGTTCGGCGCGCGCTGCAGATCCCGCCGATCCCGACCGAGGTCGAAGAGGAGGAAGCGACGACGCCCGTCGAGCCCCGGCCCGTCGATTACGCCATCGTCGTCGGCGGGGACAAGGCCGCGTCCCTCGCCGCCTTCCTGGCCGGCCGCGAGTCCCCGGGAAGCGTCGCCATCTACTGCCGCACGGGCGCCCGCGCCCAGACGCTCGCCGACGAGCTGGTCCTGCGCGGCTTCCGCGCCGCCCGCGGCACCGGCGAGGATGTGCAGATCGTCGTCCTCGCGCCGGACGAGGCTGCGCCGGACGGCGCGTTCGTCGTCAGTTTCGACGTGCCGTTCGACGCCGACGACCTGGCCCTGCGCCACGACGGTGGCGGGCTGGTCCTGATCGAGCCGCGGGAACGGCCGCACCTGCACCGGATCGCCGAACGCGCGGGCTTTACGCCCCAAGCGCGACGCCTGCCCGTCGCAAGCCAGCCGATCGCCGAGCTCGAGAGCTTCCGCGCCATGCTCGAGCGCGCCATCGCCACCGAGGACATCGGCGCGCAGCTCCTCGTGCTCCAGCCGCTCTTCGAGCGCTACTCGCCCGCCGAGGTCGCGGCGGCGGCCAGCGCGCTCCTGCGACGTCGCCCGTCGGCGCCTGCCCAGGCCCCGGTGGAGGCGGCCGAAGCGCCCGCGGTGGTGCGTCCGCGAACGGCTCCGTCCGCGCCTCCCGCATTCGTACGCCTCTTCTTCGGCGTCGGCGCTCGCGACGGCGTCCGCCCCGGCGACCTGGTGGGCGCCATCACGGGGGAGGCCAACGTCACCGGCGACAAGGTCGGCCGTATCGAGATCCGCGACAACCTCTCGATCGTGGAGGTCGAGAGCGACATCGCCGACCGCGTGATCCGGGCGGTCAACGGGACCACCCTCAAGGGTCGTAGCGTTCGCGTCGACTACGACCGGCGCCCCCTCGCCGGCGAGCGCCCACGCCGCCGCCTGCGCGAGCCCGGGCGTTGAGTCCGCGGGGCGACCACGTACGGCGGCAGGGGCTGCGCCGCGGAGCACCGGGTCGGCTCCGATCGAACAGGGCGGCACCCGGGGCTGCCGGGTCCCCGCCCCAAACGAACAGGGCCGCACCCCGATACCGGGCGCGGCCCTGTTCGCATCCTCGTGAACGCCTGGCTTACTTGACGGCGTCCTTCAGGCCCTTCCCAGCACGGAACGACGGGCTGGTCGTGGGGCCAATGCGGATCTCCTTCCCCGTGCGCGGATTGCGCCCCGTGCGGGCCTTGCGCTTGCGGGTCTCGAAGGTGCCGAAGCCGGTGATCTGGACCTTGTCGCCCTTCTTCAGCGCCGCAGCAATGACGCCGTTGCTCGGGTTGAACAGGGCGTCGACCGCGCGCTGCGCGTCCGCCTTCGACAGCTTCGCCTTGCTCGCCAGGTTCTGGACCAGCTCGGACTTGTTCATGGACTCACTCCTCTCGACATGAAACTGGTGACGAGATGCGCCGACCCGCCCCCTCGCGGGACGGCGAACTGCGGACCCGCTGGTCCGGTGCCAAGCGGCCCCGAACCGGGAGCGCGCACTTGCGCGGCTCCCCCGACCACTGCCAACTTGAGTCGCAACGGCGCCGCATCGATTCGTAGTATCGGCAGCGACGCCAGGAAAGTCTCGGGTACAGTAGAGCGGGACCGGGATCGCGTCAAGAGATTTGTTGCGCCGGAGCACGGAATCTGGCGCTCCCTGCCAACCACGGATGCCGACCACCGACCGAATCGTGAGCCCCGATCGCCCGGCCCATCCCACCCAACCCGCCGTGGCGCAAACGCAAGAGTCGTTGCAGCAGCGTGAGTTAGAGGTCGTACGGGAAATCGCCCACGCGTTCCTGACGGCGACTCGCCCGCTCGAGGTCTACAGACTCGCGCTGGCCCGCGTGACCCCTCTGGTGGGTGCCAGTTTCGGCTCCGTGTTCCTCCGTGATACGGCCGACCACGACCTGCTCAAGCTCGTCTGCGCCCAGAACTGGCCCCAGTCTTCGGCCCGCTTCCTGGGCCAGCTCCGCATCCGGGTCGGGCGCGGACCGACCGGCCGCGCCGTCGCCGAACGGTCCCCCGTCGTGGTCGAGGACATTTTCGCCGACCCGTCGCACCGGGCATGGTGGGAGCCGGCGCGAGAGCTTGGTTTCCGTGCGCAGATCGTGCTCCCCCTCGAGGTTCGCGACGAGGTCGCCGGCGCGCTCAGCTTCTACTTCGAATCGCCCCGTGCGTTCAGCACGGAAGAGCTTCGGCTCCTCGAGATGGTCGCGGATCAGCTCGCCGCGACGGCCGAAAAGGCGCACCTCATCGAGCACCTGCAGTCCGCCAACGAACAGCTCCGCAGGCAGAACGAGGAGCTGACGATCCGGATCCAGGAAGCGGAGGAGGCCCGTCGCCTCAAAGACGAGTTCCTCGCCAACGTCGGTCACGAGCTGCGAACGCCCCTGACGGCGATCCTCGGCTACGCGTACCTGATCGGCCAGGGCCACGCGGGCCCCGTCACGCGCGAACAGGCCGAGGCGGTGCAGAAGATCGAGCGCGCCGGGACCGCCCTCCTGCGACTCATCACCGACATCCTCGAGCTCTCCGACCTCAAGCTCGGGCGCACCTCCGTTCAGGAGACCCGGGAGGAGGCGCGGGAGCTGGCCCGCGTCGCCGCGGCCGCCGTCGGTGAGCCGCCGGAAGGCGTCGAATTCAACATCTTCGCGCCCAACGAGGAGATCCCGATCCGGACCGATCGCGCCAAGGTCATCAAGATTCTCGAGAATCTGATCTCGAACGCCTTCAAGTTCACCCGCCAGGGGCGGGTAGACCTCACGGTCCGGTATCAACCCGGCGGCCCGCCGACGCGGTGGAACGCCGGGTGGATCGAGTGGGTCGTCGAAGACACGGGGATCGGCATCCCCGCGGACCAGCTCAATCTGATCTTCGACGAGTTCCGCCAGGTCGACGGCTCGTCGACGCGGCTGTACGGCGGAACCGGTCTCGGGCTCGCCCTGTCCCGCCGTCTCGCCCACCTCCTCGGCGGAGAGATCCGCGTAGAGAGCCGACCCGGCGCCGGGTCGACGTTCGTCCTGAGCCTGCCGAACAACGTCCCGGCCATCGCGCGGTCGTCGAACTGATTCGACGCCGTGGCGGCATCGGCGCCGCTACGGCCTCGACGCCGGCGTTCCGGCTTCGCCGCCGGAGCCGCCTACCCGACGCCGGCGCTCAGGTCGCGCGGACTTCCTCCTGGGCATCGAATCGGGCGCGCAACACCGGCATCGCCCGCGGCCGGGTCATCGCGTCGGGCGAGAGGATCTCGTCGAGCTGCTCCTTGGTGAGCCACCCATGCTCGAGGACCAGCTCGTAGACGCCCCGATCGGTCTCCAGCGCCTGCCGCGCCACCGCACTCGCCCGGTCGTACCCGATGTACGGCACCAGCGCGGTCACCACGCCGATGCTGCGCTCCAGGAGATACCGGATCCGTTCACGATTCGCCGTGATCCCGACCACGCACCGCTCGCGCAGCACCACGCACGCCTGGCGCAGCATGTCGATCGACTGGAAGATGTTGAACGCGATGACCGGTTCGAAGACGTTGAGCTGGAGCTGCCCCGCCTCCGCGGCCATCGTGACCGTCAGGTCGTTCCCGACTACCTGGAAGCAGACCTGATTGACTACCTCCGGGATGACCGGGTTCACCTTTCCGGGCATGATGCTCGAGCCGGGCTGCATCGGCGGCAGGTTGATCTCGCCGAGACCGGCGCGCGGCCCGCTCGAGAGGAGGCGCAGGTCGTTGCAGATCTTCGAGAGCTTGACGGCGACGCGCTTCAGCACGCCCGAGAGCTGGACGAACGCACCGGTGTCCGGCGTCGCTTCGACCAGGTCGGGGCTCGTGACGAGGGCCAGGCCGGTGATGTTCGACAGATGGGTGCGCACCACAGACGCGTAGCGGGGGTCCGTGTTGATCCCCGTGCCGATCGCCGTCGCGCCCATGTTGATCTCGCGCGTCAGCGCCGCGACTTCGCGCAGGCGCTCCAGGTCCTCGCCGATGGTCACGCCGTACGCGTGGAACTCCTGGCCGAGCGTCATCGGCACCGCGTCCTGCAGCTGGGTGCGGCCCATCTTCACGATGTCCGAGAACTCCGCCGCCTTGGCGAGGAATGCGTCGCGCAGCGCCGCGAGCGCCTGCTCGAGGCCCTTGAGCATCCAGTTCGCCGCGATCTTGACCGCCGTCGGGTAGACGTCGTTCGTGGACTGGGACAGGTTGACGTGGTTGTTCGGGTGGACGACGTCGTATTCGCCCCGCCGGCGACCCAGGAGCTCCAGCGCGCGGTTCGCGATCACCTCGTTGGCGTTCATGTTCGTCGACGTCCCCGCGCCGCCCTGGATCACGTCGACGACGAACTGGTCGTGCAGCTTACCCGAACGGATTTCCTGGCACGCCTGCACGATCGCCTTGCCGATCTGCTCGTCCAGCAGCCCCAGCTCCATGTTGGCCAGCGCCGCCGCCTCCTTCACCGCGGCCAGAGCGTTGATGAGCTCCGGGTACTGTCCGATCACGATCCCCGAGATCGGGAAGTTCTCGACCGCGCGCAGCGTCTGGATCCCGTAGTAGTTCCGATCCGGCACGTCGCGCTCGCCGAGGAGGTCTTTCTCGCGCCGCAGCTCGCCGGACAGGTACATCTGCCCGCCGCGGCCGACGAGGCGCGCGTTCGCCGCGCGCAGTCGGCTCGCGATCACCTGCGCCGCGCCGGCCACCAGCCGTGCATACGTGTTGGGACGCTCCGCCGCGATCCGCTCGATCGCCTCACGCGGGATCTCCACGACCTCCGTCGGCTCCACGACGTACGCCGACGTGGAGTGCGGGTAGTCGTCCAGCAGGCTTCCCTCACCGTACGACTCCCCTGGCGTCAGCACGTAGAGGACTTCGGGCAGGCCCCGCGTCCCCTTGCGGATCTCGATCGCGCCGCGCCGCACGATGCCGAACTCCCGGCGCGGCTGGCTCTCGTGGAAGATGTACGTCCCGGGCAGGTAGCAGATCTCCCGAGCGAACGTCGCGACGTACTCGATCTCCTCCGCGTCCAGCCCGCGAGTGATCACGTGCTTGCGGAGCGTATCCAGGATGCTCGTTTCCATCTCAGGCCCCAGACCATCGGATCAAGGAGAGCCCCGCCACTCCGGCGGGTGCGTCAATTTAACACATTATGGCCAGATACGCGCTCGCTCGCCAATGATCGGCCGCCCATCGTCGTCGGTCACGCCGCTGCTCCCGAGCGGTGTCCCCGTCCGCGGGCGGACAGCCACCCCACCGGCCGGTCGCCCCCCGCCGGACCGTTTCTTGCACCGCGCCCCGGTGCGCTCGCGCCCCGTGTCGCCCCCTGACCCAGGATCGGATGCCATGCCGGAGACACACCCGCCGACACGCATCACCGAGAACCCCGACACGCCCCACGTCGACGACGCCCGCGAGGCGATGCGCCGGACCCGGGCAAAGAGGGCGGCCGGCGCCGGTCGCGTCCGCGACGCTCGCGCCCACGACGTAGGGCTCCACAGCACTCGAACCGAGGAACTCAGCCCCGGCGTCGGTTTCGCCGAAGAGATCCGCGCACCCGACACGGAGCACAAATCGGGACGAAGCGACGAAGGCAGCGCAACCTGACCGAAGCAACCGGAGGAGGAGAAATGGCCCGCTATGACATGGATTACGGACGATCGTACGGCCTCGGGTACACCAGGCG
>VSDC01000484.1:0-2032 GCA_047459275.1 Gemmatimonadota bacterium | reverse complement strand
GCCGGTGGCAAGCCACGGCGAGATCCATGGCCTTCCGCCACACGAGCAGATCACGGTCGCTCCGAATGGACACACCGCTCCCCCAGCGATGCACGCGCTCCGACGACGCTGGAACGGGTCCAATCATGCACTCCGCATCCCCATCTCGGAATACGTGTCGCGGCCTCGCTTATTCGGAATCGGCTCGCTTGCACCCCCGTTGCCGATCCGATGGGTTCCGAGAACCGCCGTCCAACGCCCCCACCCAAGACCCAGGACCCAAGACCCAATACCTCACCCTCACAACGGAATATTCCCATGCTTCTTCCACGGATTCTCATCCCTCTTGTTCCGCAGCATGTCCAGCCCGCTGATGATCCGGGCCCGGGTCTCTCGAGGGTCGATCACATCGTCCACGTACCCGCGCGCGGCCGCGACATACGGATGCGCGAACTGCTCGCGATACTCGGCCTCCAACCGCTTCGTCTCCGCCTCGGGGTCCTCGGCCTCGGCAATCTGCTTGCGGAAGAGAACCTCCACCGCCCCCTTCGGCCCCATGACCGCGATCTCCGCCGTCGGCCACGCCAGGTTCAGGTCGCCGCGGATGTGCTTCGAGTTCATGACGTCGTACGCGCCGCCGTACGCCTTGCGCGTGATCACCGTGATCCGCGGCACGGTCGCCTCGCAGAAGGCGTAGAGCAGCTTGGCGCCGTGCCGGATGATCCCGCCGTGCTCCTGTCCCACCCCGGGGAGGAAGCCGGGCACGTCCTCGAAGACGACGAGGGGGATGTTGAACGCGTCGCAGAAGCGCACGAAGCGCGCGCCCTTCACCGAGCTGTTGATGTCCAGCACGCCGGCCAGCACCGCCGGCTGGTTCGCGACGATCCCCACCGAGTGCCCGCCGATGTGCGCGAACCCGACGATGATGTTCTGGGCGAAGTCCTTGTGCACCTCGTAGAAGATCCCGTCGTCGACGACGCGGCGGATGACCTCGTGCATGTCGTAGGGCTTCGTCGGCTCGTCCGGGATGATGTCGAGGAGCTCCTCGTCCGCGCGGTCGAAGGGGTCGCTGGTCTCCCGCCGCGGCGGGTCTTCCCGGTTGTTCTGCGGGATGTAGTGGAAGAGCGTCCGGATCGACTCCAGGCACTCGATCTCGGAGTCCATGGCGAAGTGGGCGACGCCCGACGTCGTCGCGTGCACGTCCGCGCCGCCCAGCCCCTCCATGTCGACGTCCTCGTGGGTGACCGTTTTCACGACGTTCGGACCGGTCACGAACATGTAGCTCGTGCCGCGAACCATGTAGATGAAGTCGGTGATGGCGGGCGAATAGACGGCACCCCCGGCACACGGCCCCAGGATCGCGCTGATCTGCGGGATCACGCCCGACGCCAGGGTGTTGCGCAGGAAGATGTCTGCATAGCCGCCGAGCGAGACGACGCCTTCCTGGATCCGCGCCCCGCCCGAGTCGTTCAGCCCGATGACCGGCGCCCCGTTCTTCAGCGCCAGGTCCATGATCTTGCAGATCTTCTCCGCGTGCGCCTCGGAGAGCGACCCGCCGAAGACCGTGAAGTCCTGACTGAAGACGTAGACCAGGCGGCCGTGGATGGTGCCGTACCCGGTGACCACGCCGTCGCCCAGGATCTTCTTGCGTTCGAGACCGAAACCCGTCGTCCGGTGGGTGACGAAACGATCGAGCTCGACGAAGCTCCCTTCGTCCAGCAGGAGGTCCAGCCGTTCCCTGGCGGACAGCTTGCCGCGTTCGTGCTGAGCCTTGAGACGCTCCTCTCCACCTCCGAGCTCCGACTCCCGACGCAGCTCCTCGAGCTGCTTGAGTCGCTCTCGCATGCTCATTTCAACGATCCCTCCACCCATCGTCGGGCGCCGGCGACGCGGCTCAGTTCGCGCCCGTCACCGGCTCGAGTTGGCCCTGCTCGTATCGCACCAGGAAGGGGCGCCGGACTATGCGCCCCTGTTCGACCGACAGCACCCCGGTGGCCGCCCGCAATCCGCGTATGCGGCGCATCGCTTCGGCCACCTCCGCCGGCGAATCCGC
>VSDC01000483.1:0-2034 GCA_047459275.1 Gemmatimonadota bacterium | reverse complement strand
GGCAGCGTGACCGAAATACCGGCCGGCGTGCTGATGGTCATCTCCCCGGCCGCAGGGGCCGTCCGCGTGACCGGCTCGTCATCCGCCAGGTCGATCGAGAGGACCTGGTCGTCCTGGGTGCAGCCCGCCATCGCCGTGACCAGCGCGGCGAAGGCTGCCAAGACCGAGGCGCGTCGCATGAATACGTCTCCTTAGAACGTCTGAAGTATGTTTGCGGGTATGTGGTGAGGCTCCAGAAAATGGCAACGACGATAGCGTCCAGACCCGCAACGGTCAATGGCGTCGTTGAAGGAGACACGCTGACAAATCCATCCGTTTTCAGCCAGCATTCGAGATTCGTGCGCATTGACACCGGAATGGCGTCACCATAGAATGGCGCGCGGACGATCTACGGTGAGCAAGAAAGGCCTGCGTCACGATCGGGCGCTTTGAAGCCGGACCCGACTGGTGGGCTCCGGCTCGTCTGTCATACGCGGCTCGCAACGGGTCGCTCCAACGCGCCTCGACACGTACCCGGCCGCACCGATTACTTTGGCACTCGGCTCCCTTCTACCGAGAGGCTGATCTACCCTCACACATTGGAGATGTGAACGTGAACGTGCGCAGTCGCCTCTTGCTGTCAGCGCTCATGCTGACGGCCGCAGCCTCGCCTGTTTTCGGTCAGTTCGGGCCTTCGCCTCGCGCCGCCGGTGTGTCCGGGGCCTTCTCGGCCCTCGCCGTCGGCTACGAGGCGGTCGATTGGAACCCGGCCAACCTTGCGTTGCCAGGCAACCCCTCGTGGTCGCTCGCGCTGCCGCGGATCGACGGGGTCGGGGCGATTCTCGGGCCCAACCTCTTCGACATCCACGACATCTTCGACAAGGGGCAGAACCTCACCGACGCCGACCGGCTCGCATTCCTGGACAAGGTGCCAGACACGGGCTTCGAGGTCCGCAGCGACGTGCGGGTTCCGTGGGTGGCGCTCAGCATCGGGCCCTTCGCGGTCTCCGCGTCCTCGACGCTCCACCTCGGCGGCTCCGTCGGCAAAGAGCTGATCGACCTCATGCTCTACGCCCGGCAGTACGGCGGCCTGGACCAGGACCGGCTGACCGAGTACAGGGTCGGGAACACGGCGATCCGGGACGCCGCTTACACCACGATCGCCGCGTCCTACGGCCACGACCTCGGCTCCCTGCTGCCGCTCCCCTTCCCCGTCACCGTGGGCATCACGGGGCGCTACGTCATCGGGCACGACCTCCAGCGTGCGCGCCTCTACGAGCCCCGGGTCGAGCTCGAGGAGAACGAGCTCTACATCACGGCGCTCTCGCTCCGATCCACGACGGGGACCGGCTACGGGTTGGACATCGGCTTCGCCGCCCGACCGATCCCGGCCCTGACCGTCGGGCTCACCTTCGAGAACATCGCCCAGAAGATGACGTGGAGCGAGGAGCTCGAGCTTCGCGGAGACGAGTTCGCGGGGAGCGAGTTCTCGGACCTCGGTCCGCAGGACATCTACGATCGGCTCCAGCCGAGGCCCTTCGACCCCAGCTCCGCGCCGCTCGAGGCCTACAGCCTGCTCGCGGATTTCTTCACCCAGACGTACTTCCCGCGGGTGATCCGCTTCGGCGCGGGCATCGATCTCGGGCTGACGAAGCTCGGCGCCACATACAAGACCACCCAGGGGAAGGGTGAGTTCATGAGCGGCTGGCCGTCGTACATCGCGGTCGGGGTAGAGCAGACGCTTCCGCTCCTGACCTTCATCACTCTCCGCGCCGGTCTCGCCAACTCGCTCGATGGCGCGTCCGCGGTGTCCGGCGGCGCCACCCTCCAGCTCGGGCCGTTCGGCGTGTCCGCCGCCCTGAGCCGCACGACCGGCAATGGACAGGGCCCGGACGACATGGATTTCGACACCCGCCGTTACGCCGAGCGCATGGCCGCGGCATCGGGCTACGCCGTAAGCGTAGGCGCGACGCTGCGTGGCTTCTGATCACACGGGCCGGGGCGACTCGGCGTCGCCCCGGCCCGGCCATCTCTCCCCGCCTCCATCGAGCCACC
>VSDC01000043.1:0-9950 GCA_047459275.1 Gemmatimonadota bacterium | reverse complement strand
CGAGCACGTCGCGCGTGGAGTACGCCATCGCCTCGAGCGCCGCGCGGGCCAGGTGCGCCCGCCCCGTCCCCCGGGTCAGTCCCACGATCGTGCCCCGCGCATCGGGGTCCCAGTGCGGCGCGCCGAGCCCGACGAACGCGGGGACGAAGTACACGCCGTCGTTCGACTCGAGGGACCGGGCCAGCTCCTCGGATTCCGGGGCCTGCACGATGATCCCGAGCCCGTCGCGCAGCCACTGAACCGCCGCGCCCGCCACGAAGATCGAGCCCTCGAGGGCGTAGGCAGCGCCGCCGCGGGCGTCGCAGGCGACCGTCGTCAGCAGACCCCGGGACGACTCGATCCGGCGATCGCCCGTGTTCAGGAGGAGGAACGCGCCGGTCCCGTACGTGTTCTTCGCGCGCCCCGCCTCCCAGCACCCCTGCCCGAAGAGAGCGGCCTGCTGATCGCCCGCGATGCCGAGCACCGGGACCGGCCGGCCGAAGATCGAGGCGTCGGTCTCGCCGAAGTCGCCGCTCGACGGGCGCACTTCGGGGAGCAGGCCTCGCGGAACGCCGAAAAGGGCCAGGAGCTCGTCGTCCCAGTCCAGGTCGTCGATGTTATAGAGGAGCGTCCGCGACGCGTTCGTCGGGTCCGTCGCGTGGACCCGCCCGCCCGTGAGCTTCCACACCAGCCACGAGTCGATCGTGCCCGCCGCGAGCTCGCCCGCCTCCGCCCGCTCACGCAGCCCCGGCACCTCCCGGAGCAGCCACTCCAGCTTCGTGCCGGAGAAGTATGGGTCGAGGACGAGCCCCGTCTTCGAGCGGACCCAGGCTTCCAGCCCCTGCTCCTTCAACTCCCGGCAGCGCTCCGTCGTCCGCCGGTCCTGCCAGACAATGGCCCGGTGCACCGGCTCGCCCGTCTCGCGGTCCCAGACGACGACCGTCTCGCGCTGGTTCGTGATCCCGATCGCGTCGGGGCTGGCACCCGACGCTGCCACGGCCTCGCGCGCGACCCGGAGGGTAACGGTCCAGATCTCCTCCGCGTCGTGTTCGACCCACCCCGCCCGGGGGAAATGCTGCGTGAACTCCGAATACGCGCGGCCCACGATCCGGCCGCGCTCGTCGATCACCAGGCACGTCGTCCCGGTCGTCCCCTGATCGATCGCCAGCACGTGCCTCATGTCACGCTCCTCCCACCGGCCGGGACCGGAGCCAGCCCCAGCGCCTTCCTGATCGCCCCCGCGTACGGCGGCCTCAAGACTCCTCTGTCCGTCACGATCCCGTCGATCATATCCGCCGGCGTCACGTCGAAGGCCGGCGCGTAGACGGCGACGGTCTCGGGCGCCGTCAGCCGGCCGAATCCCCGACGCACCTCGTCGCCGTCCCGCTCCTCGATCGGGATCTGGTCGCCCGTCTCCGTGTCCGGGTCGATCGTGCTCACCGGCGCCGCCACGTAGAACGGGATGCCGTGGTGCCGCGCCAGGACGGCCAGCCCGTACGTCCCGATCTTGTTCGCGACGTCGCCGTTCGCCGCGATCCGGTCCGCGCCCGTGATCACGAGGTCGACCCTGCGCTGCTTCATGAGCGTGGCCGCGACGACGTCGGCCACGACCGTCACCGGGATGCCGGCGCGCTGCAGCTCCCACGCCGTGATGCGGCTCCCCTGGAGCAGCGGCCTCGTCTCGCCGACGTACACCCGTACCCGGCGGCCCAGGGCGTGGGCCAGGTAGACCGGCGCAAGCGCGGTCCCGATCCCGCCGGTCGCCAGCGCGCCTGCGTTGCAGTGCGTCAGCACCGACACGTCGCCGTCGGGCAGGAGATCGAGCCCCCACTCTCCGATCCGGCGGCACATCCCGCGGTCCTCCACGAGGATCGCGTTCGCCTCGTCGAAGAGGGCCCAGCTCACTTCCTGCGGCGTCTGCCCCACGGCCCGGTCCATGCGCCGGCGCATGCGCTCGAGGGCCCAGGCGAGGTTGACCGCCGTGGGACGCGTGGCGGCCAGCCGCTCGATCGCGGACCGCACCCGCGCCCGGAACTCGGCGTCCGGCAGGGCTACGTGCCGCGCCGACTCCACGGCCACGCCCATCGCCGCCGCGATCCCGATCGCCGGCGCGCCGCGCACGCGGAGCGTCCGGATCGCCTCGGCCATCGCGTCGGCGGTCTCGATCCGCAACCGGACCTCCGCCTCCGGAAGCCGCGTCTGATCGAGCAGGTCCACTGCGGCGCCATCCTCACTCCAGCGCACGGCTACCGGGAAGGTCATCGGAATCTCCCGGTTCAGGGTAGGGGCTCGAATCCTCGGAAGTTGTAACGCCAACCCAGCGCCCGGAACAGCGAGATCATGCGGGCGATCGGCAGGCCCATCACGGCGAAGAAGTCGCCTTCGATCCAGTCGACCAGCGTGGCGCCGTAACCCTGGATCCCGTACGCGCCGGCCTTGTCGAGCGGCTCGCCCGTCGCGACGTACTCCTCCGCGGTCTGCCTGTCGAACGGGCGGAACCGGACCCGGATCCCTTCCACCGAGCTCTCCAGCCGCCCGTCGGGCGCCGCGATCGCGATCCCGGTCTCGACCCGATGCTCGCGGCCCTGGAGCCGCATCAGCATCCGGACTGCTTCCGTTTCGTTCGCCGGCTTGCCCAGCGTCTCCCCGTCGACCACGACGAGGGTGTCGCACCCGATCACGAGCGCGTCCGGCCGCAGGCGCGCGACGGCGCGCGCCTTCTCCCGCGCCAGGTGCTCCGCCACCTCCGCCGGCGCCGCCGAAGGATGCGCCGTCTCATCCACTTCCGCCGGGATCACCTCGAACTCGAGGCCCAGCATCTCGAGGAGCTGCGCCCGCCTCGGCGACCGCGACGCCAGGACCAACGGCGGGACCTCGACCGTCGCCACGCCCCCTCGTTCTCCCTCCGGCTGTATCGATGTCATCGTTCAAGGATCAGAGTGACCGGTCCTTCGTTCACCAGCTCCACGTCCATCATCGCGCCGAACTCGCCCGTCGCCACCCGGCCGGGCAGCCGTTCGCGCATCAGCTCGACGAAACGCTCGTACAGCGGAATCGCGACCTCCGGCGGCGCCGCCTCGACGAAGCTGGGCCGCCGGCCCTTCCGCGCGTCGCCGTAGAGCGTGAACTGGCTGACGATCAGTACACCGCCGCCGACTTCCTCCAACGAAAGATTCATCTTCCCCTCGGCATCGGGGAACAACCGCAACCCCACTACCTTGTCCGCCATCCACCGCAGCCGGTCTTCGTCGTCGTCGGCACGGAACCCGACCAGCAGCAGATAACCTCTCCCGATCTCACCCGTGACACGGTCGCCCACCGTCACCCGCGCACGGGACACGCGCTGCAGTACGACCCTCATGGTCCCCCTGGGCATCGTCGCCCGGGCGCCGCGGATCCCATGGCCGGCGGCCGCCCGGGAGCAGCCTCACTCCACCGTGACCGACTTCGCCAGATTCCGCGGCTGATCCACGTTGCAGCCACGCAGGACCGCGATGTGATACGCCAGGAGCTGCAGCGGCACCGCGGCCAGGACCGGCGTCAGGATCTCGTGCGTCTGCGGGATCGTGATCAGGTGGTCGACCCGGTCCCGCAGCTCCGTGTTCCCCTCGGTCACGACCGCGATCACACGCCCGCCCCGCGCCTTCACCTCCTCGATGTTCGAGACGATCTTGCTGTACGTCCCATCGTGCGGCGCGATGACCACGACGGGCATGTTCTCGTCGATCAGCGCGATCGGGCCGTGCTTCATCTCGGCCGCCGGGTAGCCCTCCGCGTGGATGTAGCTGATCTCCTTCAGCTTGAGCGCGCCCTCCAGCGCGGAGGGGAAGTTCAGCCCCCGGCCCAGATAGAGGAAGTTGGAGGCGTCCTTGTACGTGCGGGCCAGCTCCCGGATCGCCTCGTTCAGCTCCAGCACCTGTTCCACCTGGTCCGGCAGTCGCTGCAGCGCCGCGACCAGCTCGCGCCCCTGGAGGATCGACATCGACCGCAGGCGCGCCATGAGGATCGTGAAGAGCGCCAGCACCACCACCTGGCTCGTGAACGCCTTGGTCGACGCCACGCCGATCTCCGGCCCCGCGTGCAGGTAGATCCCGAAGTCCGACTCGCGGGCGATGGTCGAGCCGACCACGTTCACGATCCCCATTACCTTGGCGCCGCGCTGCTTCGCCTCCCGCAACGCCGCGAGCGTGTCCGCCGTCTCGCCGGACTGGCTGATCGCGATGACCAGCGTGTCCTCGCCGATCACCGGGTTCCGGTACCGGAACTCCGAGGCGTACTCGACCTCGACCGGGATCCGCGCCAGCTCCTCGAGCATGTACTCCCCGATGAGCGCGCTGTGCCAGGAGGTCCCGCACGCCGTGATCGTGATGTTCTTGATCTTGAGCAGCTCTTCCCGAGAGAGCGTCACGCCGCCGAGCTTCACGTTGCCGTCTTCCTCGAGGAGCCGGCCGCGCATCGCGTTCCTGAGCGTCTCCGGCTGCTCGAAGATCTCCTTCAACATGAAGTGCTCGTGGCCGCCCTTCTCTATCGCCTCCAGGTCCCAGGTGACGTGGTCGATCTCCTTGGTGACCGTGTCGCCCTTGAGGGAGAGCGTCTCGAACCCGGAGTCGGTGAGGACCGCGATCTCACCGTCGTCCAGGTAGACGACCTTGCGCGTCTGGGCCAGGATCGCCGCCACGTCGCTCGCGACGTAGTATTCGTCGCGGTCGCCGATCCCGAGCAGGAGCGGGCTCCCCCGCCGCGCCGCGACGATCTTCCGCGGCTCGTCGCAGCAGAGGACCGCGATCCCGTACGTTCCCTCGACCTGCCGCAGGGCCGCGCGAACCGCTTCCTCGAGCTTCCCCGCGTAGGCCTCTTCGATCAGGTGGGAAAGGACCTCCGTGTCCGTCTCCGTCCGGAACTCGTGGCCCAGCTCCTCCAGCTTGCGACGCAACGTACCCGCGTTCTCGATGATCCCGTTGTGGACCACCGCGAAACGGCCGGCGCAGTCGGCGTGCGGGTGCGCGTTCGTCGTGGTCGGCGCGCCGTGCGTGGCCCACCGGGTATGCGCGATCCCGCACGTACCCTCGGGAGTGCCCTGCTCCCGGAGCACCGCCTCCAGGCGGCTGATCTTGCCCGCCGTCTTCCGCGTCTCCAGCCGGTCGCCGACGACGACGCAGATCCCCGCCGAGTCGTACCCACGGTACTCGAGACGCTTCAGGCCGTCGATGAGGAGCGGCACCGCCGGGCGATCACCGATGTAGCCTACGATTCCGCACATGAATGTCTCGCTTTCACCCTACAGCGGAGCGCCGCCGGTTCGGCGAGCCGATCGGCGCTCGGTCCCACATGTCCACCGGGCGGCTGTACCTCTTCAAGTCGTGTGCTCCTGGGCGCCCATCGAGACGGCTGGTCGCGATCCCGACGGGACCAGCGCCGCACGCGCCCTGGAGACGAGCTCGCGCGCCTCGGCCTCCGTCGGCGCCTCCGCCATGATCCGCAGGATCGGCTCCGTCCCCGATGGCCGCAAGTGCAGCCACTTCGCCTCAGCGGGCCACGAGAGCCGGAGTCCGTCCTGCCGGTCGACCTCGGGAGCCGACAGCCTGTCCAGCAGGGTCGCGTACGCGTCCTCGAGGCGCCCGGCGTCGCGCGGGAGCTTGTCCTTGATGATCACGTATTCCCTGTGGGCGGCGACGTGCTCGTCCAGCGTGCGACCGGTCTCGACCAGGAGCTGGAGCACGAGCGCGGCGGCGACCACTGCGTCCCGGGTGAGGTGGACGTCCGGCAGGATCACGCCGCCGTTCCCCTCTCCCCCGATCACGGCGCCTTCGGCCTCCATGCGCCGCGCCACGTTGATCTCGCCCACCGCCGTCCGGTAGAACGGCACACCGGCCGCCGCCGCGACATCCTCCACGACCCGGCTCGTGGACAGGTTGGTCACGACGGGACCGGGCCGGTGCCGCAACACCAGCTCCGCGGCAAGGGCGAGGGTGAAGTCCTCGCCGATGGCGCGGCCGCTCCCGGCGACGAGCGACAGGCGATCCGCGTCGGGGTCCGTCGCGAGGCCGAGGTCCGCGCCGCTCTCACGGACCAGCCGCTCCAGGTCACCCAGATTCTGCGCGACCGGCTCGGGTTCCCGGGGGAAGCGGCCGTCGGCTTCCATGTTGAGCCCGACGACATCGCACCCCAGCGCCTCGAGCAGCCGGGGGAGCACCTTCGAGCCCGCCCCGCGGATGCAGTCCAGCGCGACCTTGAACCGGCGCCTGCGCAGGGCTTCGACGTCCACATAAGGAATCCGCAGCACCGCCTCCACGTGCCGGGCGGCGGCGTCGGGGTCCTGGGACACCTCCCCCAGGCCGTCCCACGCGGCGTACGGGACCGGCCGGTCGGTCACGTACGCCCTCATCCGCGGCCCCTCTTCCGAATCCAGGAACATCCCGGCGGCGGACGCGAACTTCAGCGCGTTCCACTCCACGGGGTTGTGGCTGGCCGTGACGACGATAGCGCCGTCCGCTCCATGGTGCCGGATCGCGAAGAGCGTCGTGGGCGTCGGCGCCACGCCGACGTCGATCACGTCGCACCCGACGGACTGCAGCGCCGCCGTCGCCACCCGGGCGAACATCGGCCCCGAGGTCCGGGAGTCCCGGCCCACGACGACGCGCGGCCGCCGCCCCCTCACCCCCTCGCCCACGTAGGCGCCGAACGCCGCCGCGAAACGCGCCACCACCTCCGGCGTCAGCGCTTCGCCCACGCGCCCACGCACGCCGGAGACGCTCACCATCAACCCATCCGGGATCTCGAACGCCATCACATCCCTCCGAAAAAGCAACGGGGCCGCCGTGTCTGCGTACGGCCGGCCCCGGGCCGAACAACATTAGATCGTACGCCCGACACGGTCAAGCAAAGTTCGCCGCCCCGGCGAGCCCGTGCACGAGCAGCTCGACGACCGCGGCCGGGTTGTCCGCGTTGAGCCAGTGGCCGCCCTCTACGTCGTGGAGCCACACCCGGCCGGTCCGTCGTGCGGCGGCCTCGATCCGCGCCGCCACCTCGTCGCTCAGAACGTCGGAGCGCGTCGCCCTCAGGACGTGGATCTCCAACCCTTCCGGCGGCTCCTCGATCACGCGCATGAGGTCCGTCGCGAAGAAGTCCTCGAGCAACGCACTCATGACTTCGAAATCGAGCGCCCAACGGTACCCGCCCTCCCCCGGCGACAGGTTGCTCGACATCCATTGCGCCACGCCCGTCGCCCAACCCTCGGCCTCCAGCGCGCTCACCAGCTCGCCCCGCGTCGCGAACGGGCCGGGGTGGCGACGCACGGACTCGAGCATCCGCACCGCGCTCCCGCCCGGCGGCCGGGCCTCCGGGGTCGAATCCACGATCCAGAGCTGATCGACTTCCCCCGGGTAGTCCCGCGCGTACGTCAGCGCGACCTTGCCGCCGAACGAGTGGCCCAGGATCGCGTCCGTCCGGACGCCGAGGAACTGCGCCAGCTCCCGCAGATCCGCGGCCATCGCCGTGAGCGTGTGGGGAGGCGGGAACCCCCGCGAGCCGCCGTGCTCCCGGAGGTCGACCAGGACGGCGCCCCAATCCGGCCGCGCGGCGACCACCCGACGGGCGATGGCGCCCCAGTTCCGCCCCATGCCGTAGATGCCGTGGAGAAAGAAGAGCCACCGCTCGGGCTCCGAGCCCGGGGCCGTGATTCGCTCGTGTGCAAGCACTCGGTGAGACAACCCGTGAACCTCCGCTTTTTCCCCACGGCCGGCCAAGGGCGCGATCCGTCCCGACCACGCCGCACCGACCGCCTCCCGGGTCCTTGCGCACCCGGTCCCCCGCCGCAGACACCGGGCATGCCGGGTCCGGGCCGCAGTCCACCAAGTCTACAACACCCCCGCCCGGAGGGGCAATCGCACGCCTCCAGCCGTTGCCCGCCCCGACACCCGCGCCTACCTTGTCCCACCCCGAACCGTTCCAAACCACTCCCAACGGACCGATCGATGACCGACGAAGCTTTTCGTTTCGCCACCCTCGCGATCCACGCGGGGCAGGAGCCCGAGCCCACGACGGGCGCGATCATGCAGCCGGTCTTCCAGACGTCCACCTACGTACAGGAAGGACTCGGCAAGCCGCGCCAAGGTCACGAGTACGCCCGGGTCACCAACCCGACCCGTTCCGCTCTGGAAGCCAACGTCGCCGCGCTCGAGGGCGGGAAGCACGGCATCGCCTTCTCCAGCGGCCTCGCCGCCACCGAGGCGATCGTCAAGCGCCTCTCCGCCGGCGACCACGTCGTCTCCGAGGAGAACACCTACGGCGGCACCACGCGCCTGTTCACCCAGGTGCTCTCCCGGTTCGGCATCGAGTTCACCTTCGTCGACGCCCGGGACCCCGACAACGTCCGCCGCGCGATTCGGCCCAATACGAAGCTGATCCACATCGAGACGCCGACCAATCCGCTCATGCGGCTGTGCGACATCCGGGCCATCGCGGAGATCGCGCGCGAGGCGGGGATCGACCTGTCGGTCGACAACACGTTCGCGTCGCCCTACAACCAGCGGCCGCTCGAGCTGGGCGCGACCATCGTCGTGCACTCCAGCACCAAGTACCTGAACGGCCACTCGGACGTGATCGGCGGGATCGTCGTGACCAACGACGATCGCATCGCCGAAGGGCTGCGCTTCCAGCAGAAGGCCGTCGGCGCCGTGCCGGGCCCCTGGGACTGCTGGCTCGTGCTCCGCGGGATCAAGACGCTCCATGTCCGCATGGAGCGACACAACCAGAACGGCCAGCGCGTGGCCGAGTTCCTGCAGAACCATCCGGCCGTCGAGCGGGTCCACTACCCGGGACTGCCCTCCCACCCGCAGCACGAGCTCGCCAAGCGCCAGATGCGCGGGTTCACCGGGATGATCAGCATCGAGCTCGGCTCGCCGGAGCGCGCCAAGAGACTCGTCGAGGGGACCCGTCTCTTCGCCCTCGCGGAGAGCCTGGGCGGCGTGGAGAGCCTGATCGGACTGCCCGCGCTCCAGACGCACGCCTCCGTCCCGCCCGAGCGGCGCCAGGCGATGGGGATCACCGACTCCCTCGTCCGCCTGTCGGTCGGCATCGAGGACGTCGAAGACCTGATCGAGGATCTCGACCAGGCGCTGCGGAAGGCGTGAGGGCGGGGGCGCCGCCGACAACGGCCGGCGTGCCACCGTGAACGGCGGCAGCACCAGGTCCTGGCCGCAAGCGCGCCCCGCGAAACCCTTCACCGGCGACGGTCGTAGAACGGCACAAGCTCGAACCGCACTGGCTCGGCGCGCCATCGACGGTTGCGCCGGGCCACACGAATCGCGGCCGGGCGCTTGCGGTGCAGCGCCCGGCCGGTCCCGAACCCGGAGCAGCACCATGACCGATTCCACGCAAGTCCGCCCGCCACGCCGGATCCTCACCGACATCGACCCGAGCACATGGGAACACCCGGCCGATCGCGCCGCGCTCGCCGCGCTGCGCCGCGTCCCGGCCTTCGACGAGGTCCTGAAGAAGGTCTTCGGCTTCTTCGGCGAAAAGCCCATCCGCCTCGCCTTCCAGGCCAACGCCGTCCGTGTCTCGGAACGGCAGTTCCCGAAAGTCTACGAGCGTTACCGCGAAGCGCTCCACGCCCTCGACGCGCCCGAGCCGTACCCGCTGTTCGTCTCCCAGACCCCGCTCGTCAACGCCGGCGCGTACGGGATGGACAAGCCTTTCATCGTCCTCAACTCCGGCTCCCTCGCGCTCCTGGACGACGAAGAGCTCGTCTTCCTCCTCGGTCACGAGCTGGGTCACATCCTGAGCGGCCACGTGCTCTACCGCACGATGACGGTCGTCCTGATCCGCCTGGCAGAGCTCGGCTTCCCGATCGTTGGGCTCGCGGCCCGCGCCGTCCTCCTCGCACTCCTGGAGTGGGGCCGCAAGAGCGAGCTGTCGGCGGACCGCGCCGGGCTGCTGGCGGTCCAGAACCCCGAGGCCGCGCTCCGGAC
>VSDC01000042.1:0-9967 GCA_047459275.1 Gemmatimonadota bacterium | reverse complement strand
TCACAGAGTTCACGCTGCCGAACGGGCTGCGCGTGATCGTGCACGAGGACCACTCGACGCCGATCGTCGCGGTCAACGTCTGGTACGATGTCGGCAGCGCCCACGAGGCGCCGGGTCGGTCCGGGTTCGCGCACCTCTTCGAGCACATGCTCTTCCAGGAAACGGAGAACCTGGATCAGGGAGAGGTGATGCGGTTGATCCCGGCGGCGGGCGGCGAGTTCAACGGCACGACCAACCAGGACCGCACCAACTACTTCGAGATCCTGCCGGCGAACCGGCTGAACCTCTCCTTCTGGACGCATCGGGAGCGGATGGCGAAGCTCCAGGTCACGGAGGAGAACTTCCATCGTGAACGCGAGGTCGTGAAGGAGGAGCGCCGTCTCCGGATCGAGAATCAGCCGTACGTGGAGGCGCTCTGGCTGGCGCTGGACACGCTGGCCAACGACTGGCTGCCGTACGATCACTACGTGATCGGTTCGATGGAGGATCTGGATGCCGCGACGGTGGACGACGTCCGGGAGTTCTACCGTCGCTACTACGTGCCCAACAACGCGACGATCGTGGTCGCGGGCGCGGTGACGGTCGAGGAGGTCAGGCGGCTGGCCGAACAGTACTTCGGCGACATCCCGCGCGGGCCGGACATGGCGCCGCTCCCGCCCCCGACGCCGACGCCGCGGACGGATGGCGAGCGTCGTGCCGTGGTCGAGGACCGGCTCGCCACGCTCCCGGCTCTGGCGATGGCGTTCAACATTCCGCCGCACGAGCACCGGGACACGTACGCGCTCCAGCTCCTCGCGAGCATCCTCAGCACGGGCGAGTCGAGCCGGCTCCACCGGCGGCTCGTGAAGGAGGAGAAGGCGGCCCTCAGCGTGGGCGCGGGCCTGAACAGCCGGCTGGGGCCGGGCATGTTCATGTTCTTCGCCTTGCCGAATCAGGGCGTCACCCTGGAACGGCTCGAGGAGCTGATCCTGGACGAGATCGCAAAGCTCCTGCGCGACGGCGTGACCGAGAGGGAGCTGCAGAAGGCGAAGAACCAGTTCCGTGCGAACCAGATCCTACAGTACCAGACCGTGTTCGCGCGGACCGACGCGCTGCACCATTTCCGCCGTTATCACGGTGATCCGGCGGAGATCAACCGCGACCTCGACCGTTACATGGCGGTTTCCACCGCCGATGTCCTGGAGGTCGCGAAGAAGTACCTGACGGAGGCGAACCGCACGGTGATGACCGTGGTCCCGGCGCAAGCGGCATCCGCCTCGGACGCTGCGGACGCGAGTGAGTAAGGAGGCACCGATGAAGAGAATCAGGAACAGGGCGATCGTCGCCTGGACGCTCCTGGCGGTCGGCCTCCCGGCGACGGCGGACGCGCAGGAGACGAGGCGGAAGGAGGCGCCGCCGGCGCCGCTGCCGGAGCGGCCGGTCGAGTTCCCTGAATACCACGAGCGCACGCTCCGCAATGGCGTGCGGATCATCGTCGTCGAGAACCACGAGATGCCGGTCGTGTCGGTCAACCTGGCGATCACGGCCGGCGCGAAGCACGACCCCGCAGGGAAGGCGGGCACCGCGTCCATGCTCGCCGCGGTGCTGGACAAGGGCACGACGACGCGGACCGCGGAGCAGATCGCCGAGTCGATCGACTTCGTCGGCGGAAGCCTGGGCGCATCCGCCGGCGACGACTGGATCTCCGTGAGCTCGACGGTGCTGACGGAGTTCCTCGATACGGCGCTCGTGCTCCTAAGCGACGTGGTGCGCAACCCGACCTTCCCCGAGGAAGAGCTGGAGACCGAGCGCACCCGCGCGCTCTCGGCGCTCCAGGCGAACTTCGGCTCGCCCGGGTTCATCGCCGCGCGCCGCTTCATGGCCGAGATCTACGGCGACCACCCGTACGGCGTCTCCGAGACGCCCGAGTCGCTCCGCGCGATCACGCGGGATGACCTCCTGGCGTTCCACCGGACACACTTCCGGCCGGGGAACGCGCTCGTCGTCGTGGCCGGCGACGTGCGCCCGGACGACGTGGTC
Organism: Gemmatimonadota bacterium; assembly: GCA_047459275.1. GTDB lineage: Bacteria > Gemmatimonadota > Gemmatimonadetes > Longimicrobiales > RSA9 > CALBZE01. The sequence goes on along the minus strand of VSDC01000042.1, from coordinate 7,948 downwards.
CGTCGCATCGAGCGGCACTTCGGCGACTGGTCCGGCGGCGCGCCGGCCAAGGCCTCGCTCCCGGCGCCTCCGGAGCGCAGCGCCCGCGAGATCGTGTTCGTGCACAAGCCCGGCACCGTGCAGGCGGTGATCCGCTTCGGGCACCTGATGCCGTCGGCGACGCACCGCGACTGGATCGCCCTCGATGTCGCGACGCAGATCCTGGGCGGCGGCACGACGGGCTGGTTCTTCCAGACGCTGCGGCAGGAGAAGGGCTACACCTACGGCGCGTACGTCAGCACGGCCCAGAAGATCGAGCCCGGCTACTTCCAGGCTGGCGCCGAGGTCCGGAACGAGGTCGCCGACAGCGCACTCGAGGAGTTCTTCCGCCTGATCTCCCGCCTGCGCGACGAGCCGGTCCCCGCCGCGGACCTCGAGACCGCCCGGAATTACATGACCGGGTCGTTCCCGCTCACCATCGAGACACCGCAGCAGGTGGCCGGACAGATCGCGAGCACCCGACTCCTCGGCTTGCCGAACGACCACCTGGCCCGCTACCGCGACCGCGTCGCGGCCGTGACCGCCGCCGACGTGCAGCGCGTCGCGCGTGAGCACATCCGGCCCGACCGCGCCGTCGTGGTCGTCGTCGGGGACGCGACGCAGATCCTCGACAAGGTCGAGAAGTTCGGGCCGGTCCGGATCGTGGACCCGGACGGCAACCCGCTGGACCGGTCGGCGCTCGCGGTCGCCGGCGCGGACATCGCGCTCGACGGCTCGGCCATCGAGCCGGCCACCCTGGTCTACGACGTCAAGTTCCAGGGGAACGCCGTGGCGCAGTCCACGACCACGATCACGCGCGAGGAGATCGACGGCGTGGCCGCCGTCCGCTCCACGACCGAGATGTCCGGCATGGGCGCCGCCACGAAGGAGGAGGTCGCCTTCGAGGCCGCGACGCTGCGTCCGCTCTTCTCCACGATGGAGCAGCAGGTGGGGCCGCAGACGGTCCGCATCGAGTTGCGGCTGGAGGGCGACAAGGTCGTCGGCTCCATGCAGATGCCCGGAGCGCCCGAGCCGTCCGAGATCTCGATCGACGCCGTGTCCGGCATGCTCCTCCCCGGGATGGAGGCCTTCGCGGTCATGGTCACCGACCTCGCCACGACGAAGCAGTTCCGCATTCCGGCCGTGAACCCCCAGACGAGGACGATCATCCCGCTGGAGTTCAAGGTCGTCGGCGAGTCGAAGGTCACGGTCGGCGCGGGCGAGTTCGACGTCTACGAGGTCGAGGTCAGCGGCGGCCCGATGCCGATTCGCCTCTTCGTCCGCAAGGACGGGCCGCACATTGCGGTCAAGCAGGAGGTCGCCGGGCAACCGGTCTCGGTCGAGCTGAAGGAGATCCGGTAGGCGACTTGCCGCGCGTCTCGATCCTCATGCCGTGCCGCGATGCAGCGGCATGGCTTCCCGAGGCGATCGCGTCGCTCGAGGCCCAGACGTTCGACGCCTACGAGGTCGTCGCCGTGGACGACGGCTCGAGCGACGCGACGCCGGAGCTCCTCACCGCATGGGCTCGTCGGGACGGGCGGGTGCGGGTGCTGCGCCCGCCCGTCCGCGGCCTCGTCGCCGCGCTGAACGCCGGGCTCGACGCCGCGAGCGGGGAGCTCGTCGCCCGCATGGACGCCGACGACGTCGCCGAAGCCACCCGCCTGGAGAAGCAGGTCGCCTTCCTCGATGCCCACCCCGACATCGCCGCCTGCGGCACCCGCGTCCGCTACTTCCCCGACGAGGTCGTCCGCGACGGCGCGCGCCGCTACGAGCGCTGGCTGAACTCTCTCGTCACGCCCGACGACATCGCCCGCGACATCTTCGTCGAATGCCCGATCGCGCACCCCACGCTCATGGCGCGGCGCTCGGCGCTCTTCGCGGTCGGTGGTTACCGCGACATGGGGTGGCCCGAGGACTACGACCTGATCCTGCGGCTGTGGAGCGCGGGGCATCGCCTGGCGAACGTGCCGGAGGTGCTCCTGCACTGGCGCGAAGGTGAGTCGCGCGCGTCGCGAACCGATCCGCGGTATTCGCCCGAGTCCTTCCGCCGGTGCAAGGTCCACCACCTGCGCCGGACGCACCTGGTGGGTAGGGATGGCGTGGTCGTGTGGGGCGCCGGGCCCGTCGGGAAGGCGTTCGCGAGAGAACTGCGCGCCCAGGGCGAGACGGTCCGCGCTTTCGTCGACATCGACCCGCGCAAGATCGGGCAAACGGTCCACGGCGCGCCCGTCGTGCCGCCGGAGGGGTTGGGCGCCTTCGCCGGCGCGTTCGTGGTGGCGGCGGTCGGGCAGCCGGGCGCGCGCGAGGAGATTCGGGCGGCGCTGGAGGGGATGGGGTGGCGGGATTGGTGTGCCGTGGCTTGAAGGAGCGCGCGAGCGCGCGGGGGTGGCCGCACCTTCGGTCGGCGGGGGTCGGCGCGGCGGCGGCCGACCTTTGGGCGCGCTGTGCGCGCGGGGGCCCCCTTCGGGGTGGGTACGGCCGCACCTTCTGCGCGTTTCGCGCGCGGGGGCGGCCGCAGTTTTGAGCGCGAGCGCGCGGGCGCGGCGGAGCCGCTCCGCACGATCCCGACTCACGACCGTTGGGCGCGCTTCGCGCGGGCGCAGCCGCAGTTTGAGCGCGCTTCGTGCGCGGGTACGGCCGCCCTTCGGTCGGCGGGGGCGGCGCGCGTGACGGCGCGGGGGGGACGGCCGGCCTTCGCTCTCGGCACGGGGGCGGCCGACGGCTTCGCCGCCGCAGGAGCGGCGCCTCGTTGGCGGCGCGGGACCGGTGGCCGGCCGCTTCACGGCCGGCGGGACCGGCGGCCTTAGGGCGCGGGTGCGGCCGCTGCGCGGCGGGCGTCGACCAGGCCGCGCTGTCGAGAGCCGCCCCGGCCACGGTCCGCCAGGTCCGCCAGGTCCGCCAGGTCCGCCGGGTCCGCCAGGTCCGCCAGGTCCGCCAGGTCCGCCAGGTCCGCCGGGTCCGCCGGGTCCGCCGGGTCCGCCGGGTCCGCCGGGTCCGCCGGGTCCGCCAGCTCTGCCAGCTCTGCCAGCTCTGCCGCAGTCCCCAAGTGCACAAGCGGCGGTGAACGAATGTTTCTTGTGCAGTTGGGGCACCTATTGCACCCCAATCGCACCATCGAGCAGCCGCACTCGAAAGGATTGTGCGCTTGGGGTGCAATAGGTGATCGAATCGATCAAGCGTTCCTGAAAAGGCGCTGGTTGTTCGATTGGGGACTTCGGCGGGCGGTGCCGGAAACCCGCAAGACCGGCCCGTGGCCGGCAGGAGGAGGCGGCCGAGCCCGCCGCGCAAGCGGCCGCCCACCGGCTAGCGAAGCGAGCCGGCCAACGCCCGCGCCGACAGGCGCCAGGCCCGCCCCGAAGGGGCCACCCGCCGCCGCAGGCGGCCGAATCCCGCGGCCGAAGGCCGCATCTCCCGCCGGCGAGCGAAGCGAAGCCGGCCAGCCCGCGCGCCGAAGGCGCGCATCCACGGCGGTGGCGCCCCGCCATCCGCCTTGCCGCTGCCAGCCGCCGGCCCCCTACGTCCTCACCCGCGCCGCCAGCACCAGCGCCGCCGCCGCGAACGCGCCGTTCGGGATCCACGCCGCGAGCGTCGGTGGCAGCGCACCGCTCGCTCCGGCCGCGCCGGCCACGCGGAAAAGCATCAGGTACACGATGGTGATCGCCAGCGAGATGCCGACGCCGTACGCGGAGCCGCCGCGCTGCGACGAGGTCGAGAGCGGGACCGCGAACAGGATGATGACCAGCGTCGCGACCGGAATCGCGATCTTCTGCGCCCGCTCCACCTTCAGCTCGAGCGGGCGGCCGCCCGAGCGCTCGATGATCTCGATGAAGCGCCCGAGCTCCGCGTACCCCATCTCCTCCGGCGCGCGGGGCTCGGCGAGGAGCTGCTCCGGCGTCTCGGTCAGTCCGGGCATGCGCAGCTCGTAGAAGCGGAACGCCCGCTCCACCTCCGGGCCGAACATGGAGCGGTAGATGCCGTTGCGCAGCACCCAGCCGGTCTCGGCCGAGTAGACGGCCTCTTGCGCGTGGATGTAGATCGACGGGATCTCCGGCTCGTTCCCTTCGCGCTCCGCCACCACGCGCGTCATGGTGCCCCGCCCCGCGTCCAGACGCCTGACCGACAGGACCCAGCCGTCGGCGGTGCGATAGACGAAGTCCGTTCGGCTAGTCCTCCCGCGGTTGGCGGACTCCTCCAGCGCGGCCACCCGCGCCCGCTCGGCTATGGGCACGAGCTCCGAGATGCCCAGCCCCGCCACGGTCAACACGACCCCGAGGATCGGGAGCGGCGCGTAGAGACGGTAGAAACTGACACCGCCCGCCTTCGCCGCCGTGACCTCGGAGTACCGCGTCATGCTGTTCACCGTGAAGACCGATGCGATCAGCGACGCGATCGGGAACGAATAGAGCACGAAGAGCGGAACCTGGTACACGTAGTTGAGGAGGATCTGGACCGCCGTGTAGCCCCGGTTCAAATGGCGGTCCAGGTTGTCCGTCACGTCCCCGAGGATGAAGAGGACCGGCGCCGCCGCGGCGAAGAGGAGGAAGAGCCGCAGGAACTCGGAGAGGACGTACCGGTCGAGGATGCGGATCCGCATCAGGCCGGCCTCCGTCGCATGAAGACCGCGATGCCCCGGGCCGCGGCGGTCCGAAGGGTGTAGAACAGGTCGTCCCACCCGCCGCCCCGAGTGGTCGACGCCTCCCTCCCCAGACGGCTGAACGCCCAGACGCCCAGGGCCAGGAAGACCACGTTGATCGCCCACATCGCGGCCATCGGGGAGATGATCCCCTTGTCGCCGAGGTTTTCGCCGCCCGTCAGTCCGATCCAGTAGATCGAGAAGATCACGAGCGAGAAGGCGATGACCATCCCCACGCCGCCACGGGGAAACCGTAGGGCGAGCGGCGCGCCGATCAGCACGAAGACGATGCAGGCGAAGGGGATCGCGTACTTCTTGTGCAGCTCGACGCGATGGCGGTTCATCCCGATCTGGGCCGCCTCCATCCGCACCTTCAGGGAGCGAAGCTCGGCGGCGAGCTGCTTCGAGATCTGGTCGCCTGCGGGGCCCTGCGCCGGGTCGAGGACCGTGATCCCCGTCGAGGGCGCAAAACGGGTGGGATCGAGGAATTCGGCCGGGATGATGGGCCGGGGCTGGATCGGATCGCCGGCTCTCGCCCGCGGGCCGCGCAGCGCGTAATCGACCGCGATGAGCACGTACCGCTGGGCCTGCGTCCGCACGTCCTCCACCTCTTTGCGCCGGTCCGCGATCTCCTTCGCCAGCATGGCGACGGACATCTCGCGATCGCCCCGGTAGGCGTTCGTGCTGTCCCGCTCGAGGACGTTCCCCACGCCCGCCATCCGGATCACCTGCTCGTCGTAGAACATGCGCGTGAAGCGGTCGGGCTGGCGGGTGTCCCGTTGATAGATCCAGCCGTCGTACAGCGTCAGGTAGAGGTCGGTCCGGTCGGCGTTCAGCGCCATCCTCCCGCTGTCGGCGTAGATGGTCCGGTCGCGGCCGGTCGTGCTCAGGTCGTAGATGACGATGTCGAACAGCCGGTTGTCGATCGGCTCGATCTTCGCGACCTGGAGGTAGTAACGCGACCGCTGGTCGCCCGCCCGGATCTCGTTGATGACCTGCTCCCGCAGCTCGAGCGTCGGGCTCTTGCGCCCGATGTCCACGAGCAGGTTCCTCAACCGATGGTTCGCCTCGGGGAGGACCTTGTCGTTGAACCAGATCATCCCGCCCGTGAGCACCGCGGCGACGAGGAGCAGCGGCATGAGCAGCCGCACGAGACTCACGCCGCTCGCCTTGAGCGCGGTGATCTCGTTGTCCGCGGTGAGCTGGCTGAAGACGTACAATACGGCGACGAGCACCGACATCGGGAGCGTCAGCGCCAGCGTGTAGGGGATGGAGAGGATGAAGACCTCGGTGATGACGGAGAGCGGGAGCCCTTTGCCGGCCAGGTCCTGGAACCGACGCGCGACCGTGTTGATCAGCAGCAGGCCGGTCAGCACACTGAGCGAGAAGATGAAGGGCCCGAGATGGGCGCGCAGGAGGTAACGAGTCAGGATCCGCATACTTCGATCGTTCTCGCTCCGGGGCGGCATTTCGCGGCCCGGCCGCCCCACCCGCCGCGTCTCTTCGTGTTGAGAGACACGGGGGCGGTTAGTATATTCCGGCTCATCCAGTGCGACAACCCCGCGCCCGACGCGGACGGCGGGTACTCCGAATCGGGCCGGTCCCCGAAGGCGGGGCTCCGGGACACGGCATGCGCCACCGCTGGTACCTCGTCCTCCTCCCATTCGTCTCGGCCGCGCCGCTCGCGGCGCAGGACACCGCGACCCGCGATCCGGCCCAGACGCCCTGGCGGCTCACCGCGCCTCCCGGGCCGATCCTCTTTCGCCTGGGGCTCAAGCCCCTCGGCCCCGTGTTCCCGATCGACCTCGGTGTGGAGGAGGCGCCGCGGCCGACCGGATCGTACCCGCACCGCCTTCGGGTCGACCCGACAACGCCCGGCGTCTGGGCATACGCCTGGGCCGATTCGACCCGGGCCCGCCTCGCGGCCGGGTGGACGACGTGGCAGCCGCCGTCCGAACGCGAACCCGGCGATCTCGCCCGAAAGGCCGCCAGCTTGCTCCCCGATGCCCTCGCCGATTTCGCCGACCTCGGGTTACGCGTCTACGGCCGCGGCGAGCTCGGCGGCGACTGGTCCCGCTACAGGCCCTGCGACCCCGCGCTCCGCCTCAACTGCAACCCCACCTACTTCCCGCTGCTGACGCCCGATGTCCAGTTCGGCGTGCAGGTCCAGGGCACGATCTCCGAGAGGATCCACATCGACGTCGATTTCGACCAGCGCCGGGAGTTCGATGCGGCGAACAACATCAAGGTCTACTACCAGGGACTCCCGGGCGAAGTTCTGCAGCGCGTCGAGGTCGGCGACGTGTCGCTCGAGCTCCCCGATTCGCGCTACCTGACCGTCGGGATCCCGGGCGGCAACTTCGGCTTCAAGGCGACGGGGCGGATCGGCGCCCTCGACGTGCAGGCGATCTGGGCGCAGCAGAAGGGCGACGTCGCCAGGCGGCGCTTCCGCCTCGACGGCGTCGGCGCGATGCAGGGGCTTGTCCAGGACGCCGAGATCGTCCTCGACGACGTCGACTACGTACGCGGCCAGTTCTTCTTCCTGGTCGACCCCGAGCGACTGGTCGGGTACCCTCACGTCGACATCCTCTCGCTCCGCTCGAGCGACGCGCCGCCCGACCTGCGACCCGGCGCCGGCGGCGCCGGGATCCAGGTCTACCGCGACGAGCGGATCTCGCTCACGAACCCCGAGCAGCAGGCCCAGCTCGGCTACTTCCTGGCCGAGGCCGTCACGGCCGATGGCACGCTCCGCCACAGCGGCCGGTTCCGTCGCCTCGTGCCGGGCGAGGACTACCTGGTGCACCCGAGCGGGCTGTGGCTCATGCTCCGCGCGCCGCTGCGGCCGGACGAGGCGCTCGCCGTCGCATACCTCCCGGAGGCCGGGCCGCCGATCGGCACGCCGGACGCCGAGCGGGCGCCCCCCGGGACGACGCCGGTGCTGCGCCTGATCCGCGGACCCGAGACGATCCACCAGCCCGGGCAGGCGACGTGGCCGCTCGAGATGCACCACGTCTACCGCCTGGACGCTTCGCCCGGCGTCGACCCGTCGAGCGTCGAGCTCGAGATCTCCCTCGGCGAGCGCTCCGCCGGAGCGACGCACCGCGAGGCGCTCGGCCTGTCGCTGTCGTACCTCAAGCTCTTCGGGCTGGACGAGGACGCGCCCTTCGAGGCGCTCGACGAGGTGAACCTCTTCCAGCCGGAACGAGACCTGTTCGGCGCCCTCGGTGGCCCCGCCGGCACGGCCCGCTTCGGCGGCACCTACGTCGTGTTCCCGACGCTGCAGCCCTTCGCCGACCC
>VSDC01000041.1:0-10001 GCA_047459275.1 Gemmatimonadota bacterium | reverse complement strand
ATCCGGGTCGAAGACGACGACACCCGACGCGGCGCCCGGAGACGCCGGGAGCCCCGTGCACAGCACCGTCGCCTGCGCCGACGGATCGATCTGCCGGTGTAGAAGAGACACCGCCTGTTCCGGATCGACGCGGAGGACCGCCTCCGTCTCGTCGATCAACTCCTCGTCGACCATGTCCACCGCGATCCGCACCGCCGCAGCCGCCGTCCGTTTCCCCGACCGCGTCTGCAGGACGTACAGCCGGCCCCGTTCGACCGTGAACTCGATGTCCTGCATGTCGCGGTAGTGGCGCTCGAGGATGTCCTGGACCCGCAGGAGCTCCTCGTACGCCTCCGGGAGCCGCTCCGCCATCGCCTGGACCGGGAGCGGGTCCCGCACCCCCGCCACCACGTCCTCGCCCTGCGCGTTGAACAGGAACTCGCCGAAGAACCGCTTCTCCCCGGTCGACGGATCCCGCGTGAACGCCACGCCCGTCCCGGAGTCTTCACCCAGGTTCCCGTACACCATTGCCACCACGTTGACGGCGGTCCCCAGATCGTCCGGGATCCCGTGCAGACGCCGGTACGCGACGGCGCGATCGTTCTCCCACGAGCGGAAGACCGCCTCGATCGCGCCCCAGAGCTGCGCCCCCGGATCCATCGGGAACGGCGCGCCCGTCGCCTCTTCCACCAGCGCCCGGTAATCCGCGACGAGGGCCTCGAGGTCGTCGGCTCCGAGCTCCGTGTCATGCTCCACGTCGCGCGCTGTCTTCCGGTCCTCGAGCAGCCGCTCGAACCGGTCCCGCGCCACGCCCAGCACCACCTCGCCGTACATCTGGATGAACCGACGATACGTGTCGAAAGCGAATCGGCGGTCGTCCGCCGCCCGCGCCAGCGCCTCGACCGTCGCGTCGTTGAGCCCGAGGTTCAGGATCGTGTCCATCATCCCGGGCATCGAGTGCGCAGCGCCGCTCCTCACCGAGACGAGGAGCGGCGCGTCCGTTCCGCCGAAGCGCTTGCCGGTCGTCCTCTCCAGTCGCCTGAGGGCCGCCGCGACGGCCTCGCGCAGCCCGTCCGGGTACCTGCCGTGACTCAGGTAATGGCGACAGACTTCCGTCGTGATCGTGAATCCGGGGGGAACCGGCAACCCGATCCGCGTCATCTCCGCCAGGTTCGCTCCCTTGCCGCCGAGCAGATGCACGTCCGCCTTGCTCCCGTCCGCCCGGCCCGCGCCGAACTGATAGACGAGGGGGTTCGTCATGGCCGCTCCAGTCGGTTCGTCGATGTTGGAGGTGGGGTGGTTCGAGGCGTGGGGACGGCGCAAGAAGTGGGCCGGGGTGCGGCCGGTGGGGTTCGAAACGGCCTGACACCTGCAGCCGGGTGGTTGGTGCCGCCACCAACCGACAAACTGGTATCGTGCAGTCCGATCGTCCGCCTGTCGATTAATGCGCAGTGCCCTGTGACGGACGACGGGTGAGGCTCAGTCCGCGGTGCGGCACCAGTTCACTCCCCCATTTCGAGCACCGAACCCAATCCCCTAGGCGGGATTGGGCCAAAGGGCGTAATGCGGCACGCCCTCAGGGGGCACCGTGTGCCACACGAGGGCTTTTGCCGGCGCCATTGCATGATCCGAGCTGACACGTCACGTCCGCGACCGCTTCGCTCGTTCCAGAGCCCTCAGGGCCGTCGTGAGGTCCGTGAGTAGCGCATCCGGGTCCGGCTCCAGTCCTGGAACCTGGTGCACCGCGTTGTCGCCGGCAACCTTCACGTGTTCCGCCGCGCTGGCCTCGCCGGCGTCGAAGATACCACATTCCTGGCAGTAGCGAATGCGGGCGGCCAGCCCAACGAAGGACCTCTTCTCAGGTGGGAGGCGTCTCAATACGTCGTCATCGTCAACGATTTCCTGGATGGCGGCGTCCAGAACCGCCCGGCACATCACGGCGAATTCCGGCTTCATTCCACGGATGTAGCACTCGGCCACGCGAGACAGGTACGCGGCCGTGCGCCCGCCGGGGTCGCGGGCCAGAAACGTGAGTAGGCTGAACATGCGTTTGGCGAACTCAGCGGGGTCGTCCACGAACTCACGAGCAGCATGGATCTCCATCGCATGCTGAACGAAGTCCAGCTTGGTTCGTGGATCGGCTGGGTGGCGGGGTGCGAGCCAGTCCGCGAGCTCCCACCAGAGATCGTCGGGTGCGGTATCTTTGATCGACTCGAGCCAGGTATCGATCTCGGTCTGTCGCGCTGTGACTTCCCTCCTGAGCACCTCCAGCATCGAAAGATGGGCATCCGGGAGCTGTCTCGGGCGCACGAGACGCTTAGCCGCTACCGCAAGTCGCTCGATCTGCCCATACAGGCGGCGGTACTCTTCCCAGTCGTCGGGGTCCATGCCTTCTGGAACGAACTCGCTGTCAAGTCCCCAGTAGTGCCCGAAGTCCTTTTGGTATTCTAGGATAGCGTACTCAACCGCGGCGGCAAGGCTGTAGTTGGGGAGAAAGTCTTCGAATAGCGTCATTGTGTACCTCCGGGCGTAAGGGCGGTGCGGTGCGTCAGCCGAGCTTGACGCGCAGGTCGCGCCCGTAACGAAGACCGGCGACCTCGCAGGCCATCTGGAGGATCTTCTCGATCCGCGCAACGCTCAGATTGGTCGCGATCCACCAGCCCGGCCGTACTTCCAGAGAGTGATCGCGCGCCAGATCGGGCCGGCCCGGGTAGAGTTCCTCTGCTCGGCGAGCCAGGTAGCGACGCTTGCGGCCGTGTTTGGGCAGGGCCGCGAAGCGCTCAAGAAATGTGGGGTCGCGCTCGGCCAACTCAGCGAACACTCGGGCCAGAGCGTCACGGGCACTTCTCACTTGAACGACGCGTCCGTGAAGCTCGTAGTACGCTTCGGTGGGCGACACTCGCAGGGTTCGTTGAGAAGGGGACTTGGGCGCATACTGGCTCGTGCGCGGAGAAGGTGCTTCGAGCCCGAGGGCGGGACGCAGCGCGATCCGTTCGGCCAGGAAGCGAGCGACGATGTCCGGATCTGGCTTGTAGCCGCACAGGCTTTCAACCTGGTCGGCAAGCAGGTCGATCAGTAACTCATCGGGTCCTTCGACCAACTTGCGCCACGCCTCGGGCAGCGCGGCTTCCACCTGCCGACGGCGGTGGACGTCATTGTAATCTTTTCGCGCGTTTGCGATCGCTTCCCTGGAGCGGATGGTCTCGTAGGCGAGGTAGCGTCGGAGGCGGTATGCACACTCTTCCACGTCGCGCTCGACCATGTCCAGCTTGTAGACGCGGCGCTCGTCGTAGCGCCCCTGTTCCGCTGGTAGGTAGAAATCCCACTCCTGGCCGTCCGTGAGCACGGCCATCGGCACACCCTCGTGGAAGGCGTACTCGAAGAGTTGCCGATCGGCCCCGTCGGCGTGGCCAGCCTGCTTTACTTCGACGAAGACGACAGGCTTGCCTGGCGGATCGCAGAGAGCGTAATCCACGCGACGGCCCTCGACCGAGTACTCGGGGGCCACGACGCGGGGATCAAAAACCGGCCATCCGAGCGCGTGGAGGAGCGGAAGGACTACACCCTGTGAGACGGCCGCTTCGTTAGAAAACGAGCCCGACTGAATTGCGGAGCGGATCCGGAGGATATGTTGATCGAGTTCCATGGTCGCCATCCGAGAGAGTCACGAAGTGGCGAGCAGAGACAGCACAGCCGCGCCCGCAGGCAAGGTGTACGCTCGCACAGGTAGTCGGAAACACGGCCGCCCCGCGCCGGCCCCGGGGAACTCTCGTCGCCCCTCACCCGCACCGCGCCGTCGCCGCCGCTCCCTTCTCCACGTCCACCAGCGGGGCGGGGTAGTCCCCAGAGAAGCACGCGGTGCAGAACGGTGCGAAGTCTCGCACCGCCTCGATCATCCCTTCCAGCGAGAGGTAGGCGAGGGAGTCGACGCCCAGCATCTGCCGGATCTCCTCGACCGAGTGCGTCGCGCCGACCAGCTCCTCGCGCGTCGGCATGTCGATCCCGTAGAAGCAGGGGAACTTCACCGGCGGGCTCGCGATGCGCAGGTGCACCTCCTTCGCGCCCGCGTCCCGGATCAGCGAGACGAGGCCGCGGCTCGTCGTACCGCGCACCAGCGAGTCGTCCACCACCACGACCCGCTTCCCCTCGATCACCTCGCGGACCGGGTTGAACTTGATCCGGACGCGGAAGTCCCGCTCGGCCTGCGTCGGATGGATGAACGTCCGGCCGACGTAGTGGTTGCGGATCAACCCCAGCTCGTATGGGATCCCGCTCTCCTCCGAGAAGCCCAGCGCCGCCGAGTTCGACGAGTCCGGCACGCTGAAGACGCAGTCGGCCTCCACCGGCGTCTCGCGGGCGAGCTGACGGCCGAACGCTCGACGCGCCCGGTCCACGCTCGCGCCCCAGATCCTCGAATCCGGCCGCGCGAAGTAGACCAGCTCGAAGATGCACGGCGCGGGACGCTCCTTCGGCCCAATGTACCCCAGCGTCTCCAGGCGGCCGTCCCGGATCCTCACCATTTCGCCCGGCTCCACGTCCCGGACGTACTCCGCACGGACCAGGTCGAGGGCGCACGTCTCGCTCGCCGCGATCCAGCCGTCACCCTTCCGGCCCAATACGAGGGGCCGGAATCCCCACGGGTCCCGGGCCGCGTACAGCGTCTCCCCGACCGTGATCAGCACCGAGTACGCGCCCACCAGCTTCGACAACGCCTCGGCCACCTGCTCGTCCGGCGTCCCGCTCCGCGAGCGCGCGATCAGGTGGATGATCACTTCCGAGTCGATCGACGACTGGAAGATCGCGCCCTCGCGCACCAGCTCGTCGCGCAGTTCCAGCGCGTTCGTGATGTTCCCGTTGTGGACCAGCGCCAGGTCACCCTGGTGGTACCTCACCGCGAACGGCTGCGCGTTCTGCAGCCCCGGCCCGCCCGCCGTCGAGTACCGCGTGTGCCCGAGCGCCGTCCGACCCGGTAGCTCGGCCAGCCGCTCGTTGTCAAAGGCATCCGCCGCGAGGCCGGTCGCCTTGTGGATCGCGAGCTTGTTCCCATCGACCGCGCAGATCCCCACGGCCTCCTGTCCCCGGTGCTGCAAAGCATAAAGGCCGAGGAATGCGAGCTCGGCCGCGTGGTCGATCCCAGTGACTCCTACGATTCCGCACATGCGCGGGCGCAACCCCGTCGTCGGTGTCCGTTGCGTTCTGGTCGCCGCCTAGTCTCGTGCGTCGTACCCCGCTGCGCAAGGGGCGTTCGGCGTACGCAACTTGCATGTTGCTGATGTTGTTGGTATACTTGGGTAGAAACAGTAGCAACTACACGGAGGCCGGGATATGTCACACGCCGCCGCGATCGAGCCGATGCGCAGGGCATTCGCCATGCGGCTCCACGAGGTCGTCGACCATCTCGCCCGGGCGGCCGACCTGGCGACGATCGAGGAAGTCCTGTCCATGGCCGACCCGTTCAGCGGCCTGGGCCTCGCCATGCAGCGGGTCGCGACGTCGGAGGCCGCGGCGATCCGCGATCCGTTGGCCGCGGCTCGGGTGCGGGGCGTGTCGGCTCGGGACCGGCTGATCGAGAGGGCAGGGGGGCTGCTCCGGCTGGGCGACGCCGCCGAGCGGCTCGGGGTGACGCCGCAAGCCGTGACCGGTCGTCGCATGCGCGGGACGATCCTGGCGGTTCCCATGCCCAACGGGGAATGGGTGTACCCCGCGTGCCAATTCACGGAGCACGGGCTCGTCCCCGGCCTCGACGACTTCCTGCGCGCCTTCCGCGGCGACGTCGACCCGTGGACCCGCCTCGCGGTGCTCGTCGCGCCCTCGGCCCGGCACGGCGGGCGGAGCGCGCTCGAGCTGCTCCAGGAAGGCCGCGTCGAGGAGGCGCGGAGCATTGCTGCCACGTACGGAGAGCAGGGATGACGGCGCCAGTGAGGCCCGCGATCAGCGCGCTTGCGAGCCGCCGGGGCCGCAATGGGCGGTGACCGCGATCAAGGGTGAAGTGCCTTGGCCCGGCCCGGCAGCCCGCCGCTCCCGTCCACGACGCTCTCCGCACGAGCCCTCACCCTCGCCTCGCTCGAGGCGGGGAAGATCCTGTACCGTATCCATCGTTCTCACCTGGCGCCCCTCTACTTCGGGCGCGCGAGCGATCCCGACCAGCGTCATCGTTGGGACGCGCCGGACGCGAGTTACGGGGTGTGCTACCTGGCGCTCGAGCCTTCCATTGCCTTCGCCGAGACGCTGCTGCGCGACCTGGCGCTCGACGTGGTCCAGGAGCAGGAGCTGAAGATCCGGTCGCTGGCACGATTCCGGGTGGTGGAGCCGTTGCGGCTGGTGGCGATGCACGGCAGGGGGCTGCGGAAGCACGGCGCCGACGCGTCCGTCGTCCAGGGCCCGTACGAAGTGACGTGGGCGTGGTCGGCCGCGTTCCACGCCCACCCCGACGCGCCCGACGGGATCCTCTACCGAGCCCGCCACGACGACTCCGGGCTCGCGGTCGCGCTCTTCGAGCGGGCCCGGGACAAGATCGAGCACGTCGACTCGGTCGGCCTGCTCAGCCCCGACTGCGCCAGGGAGCTTGCCCGGTGGCTGGACCGGTACGAGGTTGGGCTCACATCGTGACGCGCCTTCACCTCGGCATGGCCGCGTGCTCGACGTCGATCTCGACCGTCGCGGCGGACTCGTCCATGATCCGCGGGATCGCGCCGTAGTACGCGTCGGCGACGTCGGCGATCGCCAGGTCGATCTTCGGCCCCGCCTTCGTCGTCACGACGAACCGCCCGCCGACCGGCCCGACCGCCCCGATCCGCTTCGCCGGGACGCCGTGCCTCCTGGCGACGGCCAGGACCTCCTCCACGCGCTCGGGCGCGCACGAAACCACGATCCGCCCCTGCGCCTCGCCGAAGAAGAGCGCCGGCCAGGGCAGCTCGTCGTCGAGGGCGACGTCGACACCGAGCGGGCGTTCCGAGTCGTGGACCGCGCTCTCGGCCAGGCAGACCGCGAGCCCGCCCTCGGCGCAGTCATGCGCGCTCCGGATCAGCTTCGCGTCCGCCAGCTCCAGCATCGCCTCCTGGAGCGCCTTCTCGGCGTCCAGGTCCACGGCCGGCGCATCGCCCGCCACCTTCCCGTGGATCACCTTCAGGTACTCCGAGCCGCCCAGCTCGTCGGTGTTGCGGCCGAGGAGAATGATCGCGTCGCCGGGCTCGCGGAACCCGGCAACGAGGTGTTTCGACACGTCTTCGAGCACGCCGACCATCCCGATCGTCGGCGTCGGGTAGATCGCGCCGTTCGGGTTCTCGTTGTACAGCGAGACGTTCCCGCCCGTGACCGGCGTCTCGAACTTCCTGCACGCCTCGGCCATCCCGAGCACCGCCTCGCGGAGCTGGTAGTAGACCTCCGGCTTGTGCGGATTGCCGAAGTTCAGGTTGTTCGTGACCGCGCGGGGGCGCGCACCCACGCACACCAGGTTGCGGGCCGCCTCGGCCACGGCGATCATCGCGCCGCGCCGCGGGTTCAGGTAGCAGTAGCGCCCGTTGCAGTCGACCGTCGCCGCGATCCCGCGCTTCGTGCCGCGGATCCGGAGCACGCCCGCGTCGCCGCCGGGCCCGACCACCGTGTTCGTGCGCACGGTCGTGTCGTACTGCTCGTACACCCAGCGCTTGGACGCGATGGTGGGCGAGGACAGGAGGCGGAGCGCGACGTCGTTCGGGTCGCCCGCCTCGAGGCTCGGATCCAGCTCGGACGGGTCCCAGCTCCTGAGGCGCGCGATCTCCTCGGACTCCCGCCCCTCGCGAACGTAGGTCGGGCAGTCGACGAGCTGCTTCCCGGGGATCTCGCACACGACGACGCCGTTGTGACGCACGCGGTACATCCCGTCGTCCGTCACGCGGCCGATCACCGCCGCCTCCAGCTCCCACTTCTCGAGGATCTTCCGCACCTCGTCCTCGTGGCCGGCCTTCGCCACCACGAGCATCCGCTCCTGGGACTCGGAGAGCAGGATCTCGTACGGCGTCATCCCCTCTTCCCGGGTGGGCACCAGCGCCGTGTCGATGTCCACGCCCGTACCCGACCTCGCCGCCATCTCGGAGGAGGACGAAGCGAGCCCCGCCGCGCCCATGTCCTGGATCCCGACGATGTGGCCGCTCCGGATCAGCTCGAGCGAAGCCTCGAGCAGCAGCTTCTCGGTGAACGGGTCGCCGACCTGGACCTGCGGGCGGCTGTCCTCCGACTCCTCGCCGAGCTCCGCGCTGGCGAAGGTCGCGCCGTGGATCCCGTCGCGCCCCGTGCGCGCCCCCACCGCGATGATCGGGTTCCCCGGCCCCGACGCCTGGGCGCGGATCAGCTCCTCCTTCTTCATGATCCCGATCGCCATGGCGTTGACGAGCGGGTTCCCCTCGTACGCCTCGTCGAAGTAGACCTCGCCGCCGAGGTTCGGGATCCCGACGCAGTTGCCGTAGTCGCCCACGCCCTTCACCACGCCGGCGAAGAGGTAGCGCACCCGCGCGCTGTCCAGCGAGCCGAAGCGCAGCGAGTCGAGCACGGCGATGGGCCGCGCCCCCATCGTGAAGACGTCGCGCAGGATCCCGCCCACGCCCGTCGCGGCGCCCTGGTACGGCTCCACCGCCGACGGGTGGTTGTGCGACTCGATCTTGAAGGCGATGGCGTACCCGTCGCCGATGTCGATCACGCCCGCGTTCTCACCCGGTCCCTGGAGCACCCACGGCGCCTGCGTCGGGAGCAGCTTGAGGAGCGGCTTCGAGTTCTTGTAGCCGCAGTGCTCCGACCAGAGCGCGCTGAAGACGCCCAGCTCGGTGTACGTGGGCTCGCGCCCGAGGATTCCGACGATGCGTTCGTATTCCTCGGGAGACAGCCCGTGCTCGGCGACCAGTTCGGGAGTGATCGGCGGATCGCCGGGGAGGGGCGCGGGTCCCGCCATCTTCGCGCCTGCTTCGTTGGCCATGTCTGTATGTTACACCGGTTGTGGAGGACGCCGCCGTGTCACCGCGCCGCCCCCGCCAGATGATCGATCACCGATTCGAACAACGGCAGCCCGTCCGTCGAGCCGAGGAGCGCCTCCACGGCCCGCTCGGGGTGCGGCATCATCCCGAGCACGTTCCCGCCTTCGTTCACGATCCCGGCGATGTTCCGCGCGGAACCGTTCGGGTTCGCCGCGTCCGTCGTTGCGCCTTTCGCGTCCACGTAGCGGAAGACGACGCGGCGTTCCGCCTCGAGGCGGTCCAGCGTCGCCTCGTCCGCGATGTAGCTCCCCTCGCCGTGGGCGATCGGGATCCGCAGACGCTGCCCCTCGCGGTACCGCGTCGTGAACGGCGTCGACGCGTTCTCGACACGGAGGTAGACGTCCATGCTCCGGAACTTGAGCGACCGGTTACGGATCAGCGCGCCGGGGAGGAGCCCGGCCTCGCAGAGGACCTGGAACCCGTTGCAGATCCCGAGGACCAGGCCGCCCTCGGCCGCGAAGCGCTGGATGGCGCCCATGATCGGGCTGAAGCGCGCGATCGCGCCCGCCCGCAGGTAGTCGCCGTAACTGAATCCGCCCGGGAGGATCACCACGTCCGCGCCGCCCAGGTCCGTCTCCCGGTGCCAGACGTAGGTGGCTTCAACGCCCAGCACGTCCTTCACGGCGCGGTAGCAGTCGTAGTCGCAGTTCGACCCCGGGAAGGTCACGATCGCGATGCGCATGGGCTACCCGCAGACCTCCACTTCGTAGTCCTCCGTCACGGGGTTGGCCAGCAGCTTCCGGCACATCTCGTCGGCCCGCGCCCGTGCGGTGTCCACCGAATCCGCCGCGACGCTGAGCCGCACCAGCCGCCCGATGCGCACCCCCGACACACCCTGGAATTCCAGGGATCGGAGCGCGTTCTCGACCGCCTTCCCCTGCGGGTCCAGCAACCCCTGCCGGGGCATGATCCTGATTTCGACCTTGTAGTCGTTCACGTGTTCGCCTCTCGCACAGGTTCCCAGTCCCTTCACGCCGCGTCCGCCCGCACCCCGTCCGTCCCCTCGACCCTCATTCC
>VSDC01000040.1:0-10108 GCA_047459275.1 Gemmatimonadota bacterium | reverse complement strand
CCGATCTGGGATTTGGGCGGGTCCGCCCACTCGGCCAGGGGGATGAGGTCGATCTGGCGGCGGTTGAGCCGGTCGTAGATGACGCGGATGTCGAGGCCCGTCCGGGCGACGAGGGCGGCGCGAACGGCGTCGGCGGCGGCGGTGAGGCGTCGCTCCTCCTCCGGCGTGGCGACGCGGCGGTGGAGCAAAACCCGCCGGCCGGCCGCGTCGAAGCCCCAGACCTCGGATCCACGGTTGGTCAGTATGAAGAGCCGCTGCTTGTGCGGGCCGTGGATCCCGGAGGAGAGCTGGCGGTCGACGTTCTCGAACTTCGTGCCGGTGATCACGGCGATGAGCACGCCCTGGCGGAGCAGTCGGTCGATGACGGTCCGGACGGCCGTGGCATCGGCGCGGCGGTCGACGACGGCCGTCCCGTCCCAATCGAAGGCAATCAGGCGGAACGGCCGAAGGAGGGCAGGCGGGAAGCCGCCAGGCGCCTCCGTGACGCGGCGCGGGCCGGCCCACGTGGCCCGCGGTTCGACGGCCCCTGCGCCCGCTCCGGTCGACGCGGATGGTTTCCTCGCTCGCATGGCGTCCGGAGTACGGCAACGGGCGTGCCCGAGGGGGCGGACCGTGCGCGGCGACCGCGCGTGACTCGGCGTGGACTCCGCCCGCGGCCGCGGGACGCCGAGGGCGCTCCTGCTGGTCAGAATCTTGCACTCCGGGAGGGCAGAGGGGCCGGCGGTACCGGGCGGCACGATGCGCCGGGCAGAACGACGAATCCCCGGGCACGCCGATCACCGGGCCGCCGTGCCCCGGCCGGGTAGCTCAGTGGGAGAGCACGGGGTTAATGGCCCCGGGGGACGGCGGTTCGATTCCGCCCCCGGCC
This sequence comes from Gemmatimonadota bacterium, assembly GCA_047459275.1. Lineage (GTDB taxonomy): Bacteria > Gemmatimonadota > Gemmatimonadetes > Longimicrobiales > RSA9 > CALBZE01. The sequence goes on along the minus strand of VSDC01000040.1, from coordinate 9,240 downwards.
TTGATCCGAGACGGTGCGGCGGTTCCCCGGCGCGCGCTCAATCGAGCGCGCGCCGGTTGTTCGAGCGGTCCACGTCCAGGACGACGACGTCGGGGTCGAGGACGACCTCGGCCGGCCGCGCGGCGGTCACGACCTCGACCCTCTGCCTGCGCTCGCGCGAGTCGAGGCGCACGCGCTCGTCGCCGACCTGGAGCACGACGGGCATCCACGCATCCCCGACCCGCTCGACGTCGACGCGGGTGACCCAACGGCCGTCGGTCCGGCGCTCGGTCGAGGCATCGCGGACGATGTAGTCGAGGGTTGCCGTCGTCCGGAACCACTGGTCGAAGAACCACTCGAGGTCCTCGCCCGCCGCTTCCTCCATCGCCGCCTGGAAGTCCGCGAGCGTGACGTGGCGTAGCTTGTTCCGCTCGTAGTAGAGGCGCAGGCCGTTGCGGAAGCGGTCGTCGCCCAGGTAGGCCTGGAGCATCCGGTACACCACGGCCGGCTTCGTGTAGGTCATCATGTTGTACGTCTGGAAGTCGCGGAAGTCCGCCGAATGCAGCACGAGCGGCTGCGACATCCCGGCGCGGTCCCACTGGGCGACGGCCTCGAAGCTCCGGTCCCACACGTTCGGCTGGCCGTGGACCTGGGCGTACCAATTCGTCGTGAACGTGGCCATCCCCTCGTCGAGGAAGCCTTCCTTCCACTCGTTGTTGGCCAGGATCCCCATGGTGTAGTTGTGGCCGACCTCGTGCAGGATCAGCCCGAGCGAGGCGCTGCCGTCCATGATCATCATGGGGAACTCGGTCCCGCCGCTCTCGATCCGGTGGACGTTGGTGAGCTGGGGCCAGACGAAGTCGCCGAAGATGGTGTCCATCCAGGCGAGGGCGGTCTTGGTGTGCTCGAGGGCCTGCCCGTTGGCCCAGTCGTCGTCGCCGGGGCGGTAGAGGACGTGGATGGCGATGTCCTCCCAGCGGCCGCCCTCGTAGATGTAGTCGGGCGACGTGCTCCAGGCGAAGTTGTGGACATCGCGGGCGATCCAGCGGATGCGCTTGCGGCCGGCGGGCGCGTCGCCGGCGAGGAAGCCGAGGGCCTCGGCGGGGCCGACGTCGCCGTAGTAGTCGCGGCGGTACCAGATCGAGTCGGCGAAGCCGGCCGCGGCGGCGCGCTCCCACCCCGGGTCGCCCTCGACGGGGACGCCCGTCGCGCCCACGACCTGGTCGGCGGCCAGGTCGAGCGTCACGTCGAAGTCCATGAACTCGCCGTAGAACTCGCCCTGCGGGAGGAGCGGCCGGACGGCCCAACCCTCGCGGTCGTAGACGGCGACGATCGGGAACCAGTGGGCGAAGTCGTAGTGCCGGCCCTGGCGCCCCTGCCGGCGCGGCAGCGAGGACGGGCGCGCGTCCCAGTCGATGTCGACGGTCACGGACGCGCCGGGCGCGAGGGGCCGCGGGAGCGGGATGGCGACGACGGTCGAGTCCGGCGCGCCCGGGTAGACGGGCGTGACCGGCCGGCCGTCGACGGCGATCGACTTGATCGACTGGAACCCCCACTCGTCCGGCCCGAGGTCCTGGAAGCGGGTGTTGCCGAACTCCAGCTCGCGCCGCGCCCACGCGCTGTTCGGCCTGAACGCGTTCAGGTACAGGTGGAAGTAGAGCGAGTCGAGCGTGGCCGGCGAGCGGTTCACGTAGCGCATCCGGGCGCGCCCGCTGAGGACCTCGGCCGCGTCGTCGAGGCGCGCTTCGATCCGGTAGGCGACGTCCTGCTGGAAGTAGGGCGTCTCCTGCGCCGCGGCCGGCGTGGCGGCGAGCGCGATCGCGGTGATGAAGAGCAAGGTCGTTCTGTGCATCATCATCCTGATCCGGTCACGGTGGGTTCACGACACGATGCGCGGCGACGCCGCGAACTCGATCGTGCGCTCTAGAAGCATCGAGACGGTCATGGGGCCGAGCCCGCCGGGGACGGGCGCGAGGGCGGCCAGGTGCGACGTGCCGCCGGCGAGGTCGATGTCGCCGCGGCCGCCGGGGTTGTAGTAGCCCCCATCGATCGCGACCGTTCCGGGCGCGAGCATCGCCGAGTCGATCAGCCCCGGCCGGGCCGCGGCGGCGACGACGAGCTTCGCGGCGCCGATCTGTCTCGCCAGATCGGGCGCGGTGGGCGGCACGAGTGGCCGCATCCGGGCGTCCCTTCGCGCGAGCGCCGCGCGGAACATCTCGGCGAACGGAGACGGCTCGGCGATGACGATCCCGTCGAGCCCCGCGACGCTCACGTCGTACCGATCGAGGAGAGCGAGCGCCGCGGCGACGGTGAGCGGCGGCACGCCCGCGCCCTCGTCGAGGTACCTGCGGATCCTGCCCGGCGTCATGACGTCCAAGTCCAGCGACTCGGGGACGGTCGCCATGACGGCGTCGCCGTCGACGCCCTCGGGGAAGGGGAACTCGACGAAGACCGCGTCGGGCGAGTGCGCGGCCAGCCCGTCGGCGATCGCACGGCGGACGTCGTCGGTCCCCGCTCCGGCGGCCAGGAGGATCGGCGTGGCCTCGACCCCGACCGACGCGCAGGCGCGGAGCTTGAGCTCGGCGCTGGGCGCCCGGCCGTCGGGCCCGGCAAACGCGACGAGGAGCAGCCGCGGCGGCCGGCCTCGCCGTTGTGCGGTCTGTGCCGCACGGGCCGCGAGCCCGGGCGTCCGCTCCCGGGCGAGGCGGCGGCCGTCGAGGAGGACCGGGCCGGCCGCGCCCGGCGAGCGACGTGCGCCGGCGTTGGGAGTCGCAAACGTCGTACGGTCGTCCATATCGCGCCGCAATCTTGCGAACCGGGGGAACGATCGCAAATCCTCCGGCGAATCCGGTGGCCGCCCGCGCGGTCGTATCGATCATTGTGGCTCTCGGGCGGCCATCTCGCCCAGCGTGCTTTCCGGGGCCGTCTCGCCCCTCGTGGTTCCCCGGCCGGGGCCGCGAGGATAGATTCTTCGGGAAGGCGACAGCCGCCCCACCGGTTCGGGGTGGCCCGAAACGCCTGTAGCGACAACGAGATGCACGAATGGAGATCGGGATCTATTCGTTCGCGGAAACGCCGGTGGATCCGGCCACGGGCCGGCAGCTCAACGCCGGGGAGAGGATCCGCAACCTCCTCGAGGAGATCGAGCTGGCCGACCAGGTCGGGCTCGACGTGTTCGGCGTGGGCGAGCACCACCGGCCGGACTACGCGGTATCCGCGCCGGCGATCGTGCTCGCGGCCGCGGCGGCGCGCACGAAGCGGATCCGGCTGACGAGCGCGGTCTCCGTACTGAGCTCGGACGACCCCGTGCGCGTCTTCCAGCAATTCGCTACGATCGACCTGATCTCCCAGGGCCGCGCCGAGATCATGGCGGGGCGCGGCTCGTTCATCGAGAGCTTTCCCCTCTTCGGCTACGACCTGGCGGATTACGACGAGCTCTTCGCCGAGAAGCTCGATCTCCTCCTCACGCTGCGGGAACGGGAGCGGGTGACGTGGGAGGGCCGGCATCGGCCGTCGATCCACGACCGCGGCGTGTACCCCCGGCCGCAGCAGAACCCGCTCCCGGTCTGGATCGCCGTGGGCGGGACGCCGCAGTCGGTGATCCGCGCGGGCGCGCTCGGGCTGCCGATGGCGCTTGCGATCATCGGCGGCGCGCCCGAACGCTTCCGCCCGCTGGTGGAGCTGTATCGCGAGGCCGCGGCGCGCGCCGGCCACGATCCTGAGCGCCTCGCCGTGAGCATCAACTCCCACGGATTCATCGCGGACGACGGACGGCAGGCGGCGGAGGACGCGTTCGGGCCGTTCGCCGAGGTGATGAACCGGATCGGCAGGGAGCGGGGGTGGGGTCCGTATACGCGGGCGCAGTTCGACGCCGAGTGCACGCTGCGGGGCGCGCTCTTCGTCGGGAGCCCACAGGAGATCGTCGAAAAGATCCTCTTCCAATACGAGCTGTTTCGGCACCAGCGATTCCTGATCCAGCTCACGGTGGGACCGATGCCGCATTCGAAGGTCATGCGGGCGATCGAACTGCTCGGCACGGAGGTCGCGCCCGTGGTACGGCGCGAGCTCGCCGGACGAACCAGCGGCCCGGGGGCTTCGTGAGCACGACGCTCATCCTCATCCTGGTCGTCGCGGGCGCGTACCTCGCCGCCCACGTCGCTTTCGGCTGGCTCGCCAGGCGCTTCGACGTCATCTCGGGCGCGGAGTACGTGCTCCTCGGAGTCCTCCTCGGCCCCGAGGTGTCCGGGCTGATCAGCTCGAGCGTGGTCGGGAGCTTCGCGCCTATCCTGACGCTCGCGCTCGGCTGGATCGGCGCGGTGGTCGGCGCGCAGTTCTATCTGCCCGTCCTGAGCCGCATTCCGATCATCGACTTCCGCGTCGCGTTCCTCGAGGCGACGCTCGCCCTCGGGCTGGTCTCGGCCGCGATGACGGGAGTGTTCATGTGGCTCTTCGGGCTCACGCTCGCCCAGGCGGTGTTCCCGTCCATCGCCATGGGCGCGGTCGCGACGGTCTCGGCGCCGTCCGGGATCGCGCTGACGCTGCGTCGTCTCGGGCGCCGGGCGCCCGTCGCCCGGCAGCTCGAGGTGGCGACCGCGATCGATGCATTGGTCGCGATCGTCGCGTTCGGGCTGCTCCTCGCCATCGGCCACGCAGAGCCCGAGGCGGCGGTTCGCGCGCCGACGCCCACGGAGTGGGCAGTGATCGGGATCTCGATCGGGCTGGTCGGTGGCGCGCTCTTCCACCTCTTCCTGGGCGGCGAGCAGGAGGTGGACCGGCTCTTCATCGGCCTCGCCGGCGCGATCATCCTGGCGAGCGGCGCGGCGGCGTACCTGCGCCTCTCGCCCCTGTTCCCGGCGATGCTGATCGGCTTCATCCTGATCAACACGTCGGCGAACCGGGACGCGGTCAAGGAAGTGCTGGGAAAGGTCGAGCGGCCGCTCTACTTCGTGCTGCTGATCTTCGCGGGCGCGGCGTGGGAGTGGGGCGGGTGGTTCTGGGCGGTGCCGGTCGTGATCTTCCTCATCGCACGCATGCTCGCGAAGGTCGTGGGTGGCGGCGTCGCCGCGGTGCTCACGCAGTCGACATCCCGGCTCGGCCTCGGTTGGGGGCGCGCGCTCTTCGGCCAGGGCGCGCTCGCGATCGCGATCGGGCTGAACTATCAGATCGTTGGGGACCTGCCGTTCTCGGGGATCGTGTTCACGGCCGCAGTCGTTTCGGTGCTGCTGACGGACTTCGGCTCGGCCCGGTGGGTGAATTCCGTGCTGGGGCCGTGGCTGCGACGCCGGCCCCGGATCGGCCGGCCCGAACCCGCGCCGCTGCCGACCGAAGAGGAGGCGTGAGATGCGACGGCTCCTCATTCTCGCCCTCCTCTACGGCGGCATGTCGCTCATTCTCCCCCTCGGCGTGTCGGGGCAGGGCGGCCAGGCGCTGCTGACGTTCGGGTTCCTGATCCTCGCGGCGTACACGGTCGGCGAGCTCGCGGCCGCGGTACGACTGCCGAAGATCATCGGCTACCTCGTCGCCGGCGTGGTCTTCGGGCCGTACGTCCTCGGCGCGGTGACCTACGAGGCGAGCGTACGGCTGGACGCCGTCAGTCAGCTCGCGATCGGCCTCATCGCGTTCCTGGCGGGCGCCGAGCTGCAATGGTCGGAGGTCAAGGAACGCGGCGCGATCCTCCTCAAGGTGATGTCGACGGAGCTGCTCTTCGGCTTCGTCGTTCTCGCGGTGTTCATCTACGCGCTGCACGGGCTGATCCCGCCTCTGCGCGGTGCGGGGACCGCCACGGTGGTGGCGTTCGCCCTCCTCTTCGCCTCCGTCGCGATCGTCCATTCGCCGGCCGTGACGATGGCGATCCTGAACGAAACCGGCGCCCGGGGCCCCGTCGCACGCACCGCGCTGGGCGTCGTGCTCCTGGCCGACGTGGCGGTCGTGCTCCTCTTCAGCGCCGTGCTCGCGGTGGCGCAGATGCTCGCCCCGGCGACGGACGCGGCTGCGGCAGGGTCGATCGGGGCGGTCATCTGGGAGATCATCGGCGCGATCCTGATCGGCGGCGCGCTCGGCGTCGGCGTCGCGGCGTACCTGCGCTTCGTGGGCCGGGAGCTCATGCTCTTCGCCGTCCTCATCACGTTCTTCGGGATCGAGATCGCGAGGCTGGCCCACGTGGAGCTACTCCTCATGCTCCTCGTGGCGGGCTTCGTGACCGAGAGCCTCTCGGAGCACGGCCAGGAGCTGCGCAGGGCGATGGAGCGCTCCGCCGCGCCGGTCTTCGTCGTCTTCTTCGCGCTGTCCGGCGCCAAGATCAACCTGCCCGGCGTTGCGCCTCTGCTCCCGCTCGTGCTGCCGATCGCCCTGGTGCGCGCGGCCGCGATCTGGGCCGGCACGCGGGTCGGTAGCCGTTGGGCCGGCGCGTACGGACCCGAGCGCCGATACGTCTGGATGGGGCTCGTCTCGCAGGCAGGTGTCGCCATCGGGCTCGCCACGATCCTCGCGGATGCGTACGGCGAGATGGGCGAGTACATGCGCGCCCTCCTCCTCGGCCTCATCGCCGTCAACGAGACGGTCGGTCCGGTCCTCTTCCGGCGCGCGCTCGACGAGAGCGGCGAGATCGCCCTGGGTCGAGCGCAATCGACTGGCTCGGGGCCGGGCGCGGCCCCGGGCCGGGCGGCTCCCCCGGCCGTCGGCTCGGCGCCGGACCCCGGCGCGGCGTCCGGCGCGGCGAGTTGAAGTCCAACCCTGGCGATCCGGTACCCAACGCTCCGGCCCCGTCGCGTGTATTCACTCCGGGAGGCGGCCGCACGGAGCGGTCGGTCTCCGCGGATTGACTCCTGGAGGTGGTTGCACATGCGAAGGGTACTGATTTCGTTGGCCGGGCTCGGACTGGCCGCGTCGCTCGCGACCGTGGAAGCCCAGACGCCGGAGAGGGGGCCGGCGCGGGCGCGGGCTATGGTCGTCGGAGGCGACCCGATCGCCTGGATCCTGGAGCAGCGGGAGGCGCTGGGGCTGACCGCGGATCAGGTGGCGCGTCTCGAGCAGATTCGTTCCCGAACGCAGGAGCGGAACCGCCAGCTTCGGGAGCGGCTCCAGGCGCAACGGGAGGAGTGGCGGAAGCAGCGCGAGGCGCGGCTGCAGGTGCTCACGCCGGAGCAGCGCGAACTGCTCGGGATCGACCGGCGCCCGATGATGGCGTCTCGGGAAGGGGAGGTCCGGATGCGTCGGGGCCAGCTCACCGAGGAACAGCGGGAGGCGCTGCGCCAGCGTCGGGAGGAGATGCAGAAGCGCTGGGAGCAGTTGTCGCCCGAGCAGCGGGAAGAGCTGCGCAAGCTGCGGATGGAGCTGGCCGACGAGAGGCGCGAGCAGGCGGAAGCGCTGCGCCCCACGCTGCAGCAGCTCGCGGAGAATCAGCGTACGGCGTGGCGGGAGGCGCGTGAGGTCCTGACCAACGAACAGAAGGACCGGCTCGAGGAGCTGCGCAAGCAGAGGATGGATGAGCATCGTCGTCGCGGCATGCGTCCGGGCGCGGGCGCCGGAATGGGGCGCGGCCGGCGGTTCATGGGGCCCGGGGGGCCGGGCGTGGGGCCCGGACGGTAAGGCGTCTGGGAGCGCATGGCGATGAGGGCGCCGGCCGGCTCGGGCGCCGGCGCCGGCGCGCCGAAGGGCGCGCCGGCACAGGTTCCGGACGCGTGGCTCGTCGAGCGCGTTCGCGCCGGCGATGCCGAAGCGTACGGCGAGCTGGTCCGACGCCACATGCGCCGCGCGTTCTCGATCGCCTACCGCATCCTGGAGCACCGGGAGGACGCCGAAGACGTGGTCCAGGAGGCGTTCGTCCGGGCGCTCGAGAGGTTCGACACGCTGGAGCGCGGCCGGCCGTTCGAGCCGTGGATCTATCGCATCGTGGTCAACGGCGCGCTGAACTACCGCCGGGCGCGCTCGATCCGCAGGGCCGAGCCGATCCCGGAGGACACGCGATCCGGCGACACGGCGCCGGACGGTGCGGCGGAGCGGTCGGAGCTCCGCCGTCGCCTGCGGGATGCAATGGCCGGGCTCCCGGAGCGGCAGCGGACGATCGTCCAGCTCGCCGAGCTCGAAGGGTTCACGAGCGCGGAAATCGCGGAGATCCTCGGGCTCTCGGACGGGACGGTGCGCTGGCACCTGCTCCAGGCCCGGCGGGCGCTGCGCGAAGCCCTCGCGCCATTGATGGAGGAGGACCGATGAACGACGAACGTCGAGGAGGCCGGACCCCGGGCGACATGCTCACGCGGGCCGTTCGCGCCGCGAGCCCGGAGCCGCCGTTCGAGGCCGTGGATTGGGACGCGCTCCACGGGCGCATCATGGCGCAGGCGCCCGGGATCCTCGCCCGGTCCACGATGCGACGCTCGTGGTGGGACGTCGCGGCGGCATGGGCCGCCCGGGGCATCCCGATCGCGGCGGCGTCGGCGGCCGCGGCGGCGCTCGCTCTGGCGTTCGGCGGGGTTCCGACTCCCTCCCGGCTCGCGGAGTACGAGGCGCTCGCGACACTTCCGACAGCGTTGGAGGCGGAGCTCGCGGCCGACGCGAGCCCGTTCGAAGACGACGCCGCCGAGGACGCGCTCACGTGGGCGCTCCTGAGCTTCGAGGGGGAGGAACCGTGAAGTCTATGAGATTCGAGTTCGGTCCGCGAACCAGGGCTGCGGCCCTGCTCACGCTGGTCGGGGTGCTCGGGGTGCTGATCGGCATCGGCATCGACCGCGCGCTGATCAGCCGCGCCTATGCTCGGTCCGCTCCAGACGGGGTGGAAGCAGTCGAGACCGGCCCGATGAGGATGCGACGGGGCGTCGGCTCCCACCCCTGGTTCCCGGGGCCGCCCGGACGCATGCCGGGCGTACGGTTCAGCCAGCAGATGGCGGAGGTGCTGGAGCTGACGCCGGAGCAGAAGGCGGCGATCGACAGCATCATGGAGCAGAACCGCGTGCGGGTCCGGGCGCTGGCCAGGGAGTACGGCCCTCGGTTCCGGGCCATAGTGGACGAGACCCGGCAGCAGGTCGAGTCCGTGCTGACCGCGGAGCAGCGCGCGCGGATGCACGAGATCCAGGGGCGGCGGCGCGTGACCGGTCGCGGCGCTCCGCCCGCCGAACGAGAACACAACAGGGGCGGTGGAGCCGCGCCGGATGGGGTGTCGTCGTAGGGCGATCTGATCAGGCCGCTGCCTCCAGCCCCCGTGCGGCGCGGTAGTCGATCGGGAGCCACAGCGTGAAGGTCGAGCCCTTGCCGGGCTCGCTCTCGACG
>VSDC01000039.1:0-10108 GCA_047459275.1 Gemmatimonadota bacterium | reverse complement strand
AGCTGGTCGGCGCGGTGGGACACGTGCGCCACCGTCGCGGAGATTTCCTGCTCCTCTTCCACGACACACATCATCGGCCGGCCAGCGTCCCGCATGAGATCGCCCGTTTCAATCTCCGGCACTACGATGGGGTGCTGGCCTACGGCCGCTCGCTCGCCGAAGTCTACCGCCGGGATTTCGGGATGCCGCGAGTATGGACGTTCCACGAAGCGGCGGACACGACGGTCTTCCGCCCGCTGGCCGCGGAGAAGACGGATGACGTCGTGTGGATCGGCAACTGGGGCGACGACGAGCGAGCGCAGGAGATTCGCGACTACCTGATCGGCTCGGCGAGTCAGCTTCGCGAGCTGCGCTTTGCGGTACATGGGGTGCGTTATCCGGACGGCGCGCTGCGGGAGATGAGGGAGGCGGGAATCGACTATCGGGGCTGGATCGCCAATTACAGGGTGCCGGAAGTTTTCGCGCGAGCGCGGATGACCTTGCACATCCCACGGGGCCCGTATGTGGAGCGGCTCCCGGGGATCCCGACGATTCGCCCATTCGAGGCGCTGGCGTGCGGAATCCCGCTGATCTCGACTCCCTGGCCGGACCGGGAGGGATTGTTCCGTGAGGGGGTCGACTACCTCGTGGCGCGGACGCCGGCGGAGATGCGTGAGCACATCCTTCGCCTCGCCCGGGACGAGGAGGCACGGGCACGGCTTGCGGAGCGTGGTCTCGAGACGATTCACGCCCGGCACACGTGTGACCACCGGGCGGAGCAGCTCGAGGTGATCGTCGAGCAAGCGGGTGCGATGGTCGGGGTCGGGGCGTAGCCGAAGGGCGGTTCGGTGCGATCCTCGAAAGGCAAGGGGGGACCATGTACGCGGCAACGCTGGTCGGGCCGGGGCGGTTCGAGGTGAGTGAGCAGGAGCGGGTGCGCGCGGGCGCGGGCGAGGTCGTGCTGAGGGTCGAGGGGTGCGGCGTGTGTGGATCGAACCTGGGGCCTTGGGAGGGGATGGAAGGGGTGTCGTATCCTCTCGATGCGGGCGCGCCTGGGCACGAGGTGTACGGGGTAGTGGAAGAGGTGGGGGAGGGGGTTGTGGGAGTCGCGCCGGGAGACGCGGTGACGGCCTTGAGTTACCGGGGCTTTGCCGAGTACGACGTGGCCCGATCCGATGCCATCGTGAAGGTCCCGGCATCCCTGGCAGGACGGCCGATCCTGGGCGAGCCGGTCGCGTGCGCCGTGAACGTCCGTCGGCGCGCAGCGGTGCAGGAGGGGGATACGGTGGTCGTGGTGGGGGTGGGCTTCCTGGGCGCGTTGCTGCTGAGGCTGGTCCGTGCGGAGCGGCCGGGACGATTGGTGGCGGTGTCGAGGCGGAAGGACGCGCTCGAAGTTGCGGAGCGGATGGGCGCGGACGAGGTGCTGACGTACGACGAGGACGTGGTTGGGAAGGTGGAATCGTGGACGGGTGGGCGGCTCGCGGACGTCGTGATCGAGGCCACGGGGATGCAGGGGCCACTCGATCTCGCCGCAGCGCTGACCCGCGTGCGGGGGCGTCTGGTCATCGCGGGATACCATCAGGACGGACCCCGCCGCGTGAACCTCCAGCTCTGGAACTGGCGCGGGATCGACGTGATCAACGCCCACGAAAGGGACGCCGCGCTATACATGGATGCGATGCTCGAGGGGGTGGCGCTGGTTGCGGCGGGGGAGCTCGAACTGGAGTCGCTCGTCACGCACCGTTTCCCGCTCTCGGAGATCAACCGTGCGTTCGAGCTGGCGCGTGAGCGCCCGAGCGGGTTCTTCAAGGCGGTCGTTCACCCGGGAGGTGACCAATGAGTGCCGCGCTTCGACTCGGATTCGCGGGGCTGGGCTGGATCGGCGCCATGCGGATGGATGCCGTTGCCGCGAGCGGTCGTGCCGTCGTGGCGGCGCTGTGCGATCCTTCGGAGGCGTGCCTGTCCGCGGCGGTGGAGAGGCACCGGGAAGCCGTCGCATTCGCGGACTACGACGAGATGCTCGCCCGGTCCGAGCAGCTCGGTCTGAATGGGGTCGTGATCGCAACACCGAACTCGCTCCATGCGCCTCAGGCGATCGCCGCGCTCGAACGCGGCCTCGCCGTCTTCTGTCAGAAGCCGCTCGCGTTGAACTCGGCGGAAGCCCGGGCCATCGTCGACGCCGCCAGACGCGCGGACCGCCGCCTTGGCGTAGACTACTCGTACCGCTACACCGATGGTGCGCAGGCGCTGCGCGCCATGGTTCGGTCGGGGGAGCTGGGTCGGATCTTCGCCATTGAGACCGCCTTCCACAATGCGTACGGCCCGGGGAAGGCGTGGTGCCACGATCCCGCCATTGCGGGCGGCGGCGCACTCATCGACCTCGGCGTGCACCAGATCGACCTGTGCCTCTGGATCCTCGACTCACGCGGGGTGCGCTCCGTCCGGGGGTGTGCGTTCCGCCACGGCGAGCCACTCGACGGGCGTGGGATCGACGACTTCGCGATCGCACAGCTCGAACTCGACGGCGGTGTCCTCGTCCATCTCGCCGTGAGCTGGAACGCCCATGCGGGAACGGATTGCGTGATTCGCACCGCGGTCTTCGGCACGGACGGGGGCGCCGAGGTGCGCAACATAGATGGTAGCTTCTTCGACTTCGAGACCCTGCGGTTCGACGGGCGCGAGCGGTGCGCCGTTGGCTGCGAGTCCGGGGACTGGCTCGGGCGCGCGATCCTCGACTGGGTGGACCACACCTCAGCTTCGCCGGCGTTCGATCCCGAGGTGGAACGGAGCGTCCACGTGGCCGAGGTCGTCGACGAGATCTACCGGGCGGCTCCCACACCCGCGCCTGCGGGAGCGGCCTGACGGAGGAAGTGCGGGCCGAAACGACGTAACGGCTCGTCACAGCCGCCCCAGACGCAACGGGGCGACACAGGCGTGTAGCAAGCTGATGAACGCGCGACCGCCGGGCCCGTGAGCCCGGCGGTCCGAAGGAGGCGAGGCGGCACCGGCAGGCCGGCCGGCACCGCTCGGCATCCGGCATCAGCGCCGCCAGCGCTTCATCTCCTGCTCCTGCTCCTCGCTTCGCTCTTCACCAATGTCCAGATTGGTGCCCGTGCGCTTGCGCTCGCCCTCCTCCACGAGCTCACGACTGGTGTCGTAGGGTCGACCGATCCGGTCCGGCTTCCCCTTCTCGCGCAACTCTCGGCGCTTTTCTTCGAGCCTTTCGTGAATGTCCTTGTCGGCCATGGACGGTGCCTCCTGGACATGGTATCGCCGGTTGTCGCCGGTGAAGCCGGCTGGTCACGCTTCGAAGTTCCGCAACAACCATACCGGCGGCCGTCGTTTCGTGGCGAAAGTCCGCTACGCGTCCTGTCCGGTGGGATTGTGCCGGGCGACGCGGCTGGAACGGTACTTGCCTCGCGGGCGCCGAATCGCACGTGCATCCTGGCAGGCGATGGGGCGCCCGTGGGCGCTGGTGCGGGCGGCGCCGGTGCCGGAAAGCTGTGTGCTGGATTCGGGGGGCGTGCATGAAGATCTTCGTCTTCGGCTCATCGATCGTGTCCGCGTACTGGAACGGAGCGGCAACCTACTACCGCGGGGTGTTCCGGGCGCTGCACGGCCTCGGGCACGAGATTCATTTCTGCGAGCCGGACATCTTCGACCGGCAGGCCAATCGAGACCTGGAAACCGACCCGCATTACGTGAAGGTGCGCGTGTACGGGGACGACATCGAACTGGACGCGCTGCAGGCGGAGGCCGCCGGTGCAGACCTCGTCGTGAAGTGCAGTGGGGTCGGCGCTCGCGACCGGGAGCTGGAGGAGTGGCTGGCCGACCTGTCCGGCCCCCTGCGCGCTTTCTGGGACGTGGACGCGGCCCACACGCTCGAGCGGATCGAAGGCGACGACGCGGACCCCATGCGCCGGTGGATCCCTCGCTACGACCTCATCTTCACCTACGGCGGCGGACCTCCGGTCGTGCGGCGCTACCGAGCTCTGGGTGCACGGGCTTGCCACCCGATCTACAACGGGCTCGATCCGGACGTTCACAGGCCCGTACCCCCCGATCCGTCCCTCGCCTGCGACGTCGTCTTCCTGGGGAACCGGCTCCCCGATCGGGAGGAGCGAGTCGACCGGTTCTTCATAGCTGCGGCCGAGCGGCTACCGGACCACCGATTCATCCTCGGCGGCAGCGGTTGGGACGGGAAGCGGCTGCCTCCCAACGTCCGTTGGATCGGCCACGTCCCCACGGCACTGCACAATGTGCTGAACTGCTCAGCCCGCTTCGTCCTGAACATCCACCGGGCCGCGATGGCGCGCAACGGCTACTCGCCTGCCACGCGCCTCTTCGAAGCCGCCGGTGCGGGCGCTTGTCAGATCACGGATGCCTGGGCAGGGATCGAGGAGTTCTTCGAGCCCGGCAAGGAGGTGCTCGTGGCGCGCGATGGAGAGGAGGTCGTTCGGTGGGTGCGGGAGGTGGATGACGATACCGCGCGTGCGATCGGGCGCGCCGCGCGGGCACGTGCGCTACGCGACCACAGCTATGAGGGCCGTGCGCGGCAGGTCGACACGGTCCTGCGCGCGGCCGCGGCGCATTCTTGATATCGCAAAGTACTTGACGCGACGAACTCCAGGGGTGCATTCTATCTGCATGGCCACGCCACGCAGGCACATCGCAACGAGCGAGGGGGAGCCGATCGCGCTTCGGGACCGCGCGATCGACAACATCCGTTTCATCCGCGAGACGATGGAGCGCGCCGCGTCGTTCACCGCGGTGCCGGGATGGGGCGGTGTCGCGATCGGGTGCACGGCGCTGGTGGCGGCGGCGCTCGCGGCGGCCCAGACGGACCCGGTCCGCTGGCTCGTGATCTGGCTGGCGGAGGCGGTGCTGTCGCTGGGGATCGCGGCATGGGCCATCCGCCGGAAGGCGCAGGCGGCGAACCTTCCGGTCCTGAGCGGCGCGGGGAACAAGTTCCTGCGGAGCTTCCTGCCCCCGATGCTGGTCGGCGCGCTGCTGTCGCTGGTCTTCGTGCGTGCCGGCGAGATGGCGCTCTTGCCGGGAACGTGGTTGCTCCTCTATGGCACGGCCGTGGTCACCGCGGGCGCCTTTTCCGTGGGGGTCGTGCCGGTGATGGGAGCGTGTTTCATGGCGACCGGCGCGGTCGCCCTCTTCTGCCCGCCGGAGTGGGGCGATGCACTGATGGCGTTCGGGTTCGGCGGGCTCCACATCCTCTTCGGCCTCATCATCGCAAGGAGGTACGGTGGCTAGGACCGGTGCAGCGCCCAGGCGGGAACGTGAGCGGAGCGGCGGGCGGGCGGCCGCTAACGACTCCGGGGTGCAGAGAGAACTCAGTCCGCTGGAGCTGGATCGACTGATCCACGAGCGGCTTCGCCTGGGGATCGTGAGCGCCTTGGCGGCGAACGAGTGGCTGTCGTTCAACGACCTCAAGCGCATGCTGGACACGACGGACGGGAACCTGAGCGTCCACGCGCGGAAACTGGAAGAGGCGAACTACATCACGTGCCGGAAGTCGTTCGAGGGGCGCTACCCGCGTACGGAGTATCGGCTGACGGCGGCGGGTCGGGCGGCGCTCGAGCGGTACCTGGACCACATGGAAGCGCTGATCCGGGCTGCGCGGGACCGGTGACCGCCGGATTTTTTTCGAGGTCGACTTTATGAGCCAAAGCACTTTGCAAGAATCGCCGACGCAGGGGCTGCACGTGGCGATCATCATGGACGGGAACGGACGGTGGGCGGAGGCGCGGGGGCGCGGGCGTACGTGGGGACACCGCGAGGGCGCGAAGGTGGTGCGTAAGATCGTGGAAGCGGCGCCGTCCCTGGGGGTCTCCACGTTGACGCTTTACGCGTTCTCATCGGACAACTGGCGCAGACCGCCGCGGGAGGTGGCGGCGTTGATGCGCCTGTTCGAGGCCTACCTGCGGGGCGAGGTGCGTCGGTGCATCGAGAACGGCGTGCGCGTGCGGGTGATCGGCCGGCGGGACCGGCTGCCGGCGCGACTGCTGGCCGCGATCGACGCCGCAGAGTCGGCAACGGCGGGCGGTGACAGGCTGTGTCTGCGGGTAGCGCTGGATTACTCCTCGCGGGATGCGCTTGTCGCGGCGGCACGTGCGGCGGCGGCGAAAGGGGGCGTCGGGTCCGAGCTGGATCGCGACAGATTCGCGGCGTTGCTCGGAGAGGTGATCCATTCGGGCGAGTCCGCGCGAGACGTGGATCTCCTGATCCGGACGGGAGGAGAGCAGCGACTCAGCGATTTCCTCCTCTGGGAGTGCGCCTACGCGGAGCTGTACTTCACGGGTCGAATGTGGCCGGAGTTCACGGTTTCCGACCTGGAAGCGGCGGTGCGGGAGTATCACGGCCGGGAACGGAGGTTCGGCGCGCTGCCGAAGGCGGCGGCGAGCTGAGGGTGGCATGCGGTGTGCTCGGCGGGACGGTCATCGATCGACCCGGACCGAGCCGCCGTCATGAAGCTGATCTTCCTTGGGCTGTCGATAACGAGTTCGTGGGGGAACGGGCACGCGACGACGTACCGCGGGCTTTGCCGGGCGTTGCGTCGCCGTGGACATCGGATCCTCTTCTACGAGTGGGATGCGCCGTGGTACGGTGGTCGGCACCGCGACCTGAACCCGGCGGAGTGCGACTATGCCGACATCCGTCTTTTCGTGGATTGGGAGGCGGTGCGCGGAGAGCTCCGTCGGGAGTTGTCGGACGCGGACGCCGTGCTCCTCGGCTCGTACTTTCGGCAGGGGGTCGAAGCGGCGGAGTTCCTGGCGCAGGCGTTCGATGGCCCGCGGTTGTTCTACGACATCGACACGCCGGTCACCGTAGCCGCGTTCGAGGAGGCCGGGGCGGCGGAGTATCTCAGGGCGGAGCAGGTCCGGCTTTTCGATGTCTATCTCTCGTTCACGGGCGGGCCGGTGTTGCGGGTGCTCGAGTCCCGGTACGGCGCGGCACGGGCGGCACCGCTGTATTGTTCCGTCGACCCGGAGCGCTATCGCGCGACGGAGCCGAGCGCAGCGTACGCGTGTGCACTCGGCTACATGGGTACGTACGCCCCGGACCGCCAGCCCGGGGTCGAGACGTTCCTGGTGGAGCCGGCGCGCCGCCGCCCCGATTCGACCTTCGTCGTCGCGGGTCCCCAGTACCCACCGGATCTGCACTGGCCGCCGAACGTGAAGCGGGTCGACCACATTCCACCGGCGGAGCACGCGGCGTTCTACAGCTCGTGCCGGTTGACGCTGAACGTGACGCGGGCGGCGATGCGCCGTTGGGGTTGGTCGCCGTCGGTGCGGGTCTTCGAGGCGGCGGCGTGCGGCGCGGCGATCGTCAGCGACTTGTGGGACGGGCTGGACGCGTTCCTCGAACCCGGGCGAGAGGTCCTGATAGCGAGGACTGCCGATTCCGTGCTGGACTACCTCGACCTTACGGATGTCGAGCTTCGGGAGATCGGCGAAGCGGCGAGAGCGCGGGTCCTCCAAGAGCACACGAACGACGCGCGCGCGGCGCAGCTGGAGGCGGAGGTCGAGCGGGCACGCGGCCGCGCGCCGGCGGTGGGGTAGGGAGGGGCGGCGGGGGCTTCCTCGATGTTCCTTCTGCGGAACATTTCGGTCCTGTCCTTCGGTCTCGTTTTGGCATCTGCCGCGGATCTGCAAGCGCAGATCCGTCCATTGGAACCCTTGTCGCCACGAATTGGCCGGTGCGAGCGTTGTATCGAGGTCGAGGTGGGCGTGGGTGTCTACGCCGATCAGCGCGCCTCGCCCGTCGGCGCCGAGGGGCTCCTCGTCGAGGTGGGGATGGTGCGCCTCCAATGGCGCCTGGACCGGGTCGCGTTCGAAGCCGCGGGTACGGTATGGCGCTGGTTCGAGGCCCGGCGCCGGTTTGCCGACCCTCTGAGCGTGGTCGAGGATCCATCGGCTCGGGTGCGCTCGGACGTGGGGGACTTCAGGATCGGGACGATCGTGACCGTGGCCGAGGCGCGCGGGGCGAGCGTCCTCCTGCGCTTCGGCACACGCTTGCCGACGACCGACGACGCGGTCGGACTCGAGCGCGATCGCACGGACTTCTTCGCGACGATCGGCGGGCGGCTCGCGCGCGGCGCCTTCGCTGCGACGCTCGAGACCGGGCTCGGGATCCAGGGGACCGTCGAATCCCAGTACGACCAGGTCGACGTGTGGCTCTATTCCGCGGCGGCGGAGTATCAGTGGGGGGCGCTCACGACCGGAATCGCGCTCGTCGGCCACACCGATGGGCTGCGCGGTCCGGGCGTGCGCGGGAACGAGAACCTGTCGGAGCTGCAGGCCGACCTGCGGATCGGGCGACGGCGCTGGGCGCGGCTGACCATCGTTCGAGGGCTGGCTCCGTACAGCCCGCGACTGGGAGCGGCGGTGTCTCTAGGCCTCGCAATTTGAATCGGTTGCGAAGCTGGACAGCGGCCGCCGGTCCCGGTACATTGGCGCCCGTCGGACGAATCTGGGTCTGAACAGGAGCACGACGGTGAAGAGCATCGTTTGCATCAAGCGGGTGCCGGACACCGAGGCCCGCATCAAGATCGCGGACGACGGTGCATCGATCGATGGCGCCGGCATCAAGTACGTGATCAACCCGTACGACGAGTTCGCGATCGAGGCCGCGTTGCGGCTCAAGGAGAGCGCAGGGGCCGGAGACGTGACGGTGGTCACGGTCGGGGATTCTGCCGCGGCCGAGCAGCTCCGGTCCGCGCTGGCGATGGGCGCGGACAACGCGGTACTGCTGAAGGGCGCGCCCACGCTGGATGGGCTGGCTACCGCGCGCGCTCTGGCCGCCGAGATCAAGGAGCGAGGCGCGGACCTCATCCTGTTCGGGATGAAGGCGGTCGACGGGGACCAGCAGCAGGTGGGGCCGATGGTGGCCGAGCTGCTCGGGCTCCCGTGTGTGACGGTGGTCAGCGAGTTCGAGGTGCAGGGCGACAAGGTCGTCTGCCGCCGGGAGATCGAGGGCGGTGTCGAAGTGGTCGAGGCCCCGCTGCCGGCGGTGCTGACGATGACGAAGGGGAAGTTCGAGCCGCGCTATGCGTCCCTCAAGGGGATCATGGCGGCGAAGAAGAAGCCGCTCGAGGAGAAGGACGCGCAGCTGGGCGATAGTCGGGTCCGGGTGCGCGCGCTGAGCTATCCGCCGGAGCGGCCTGCCGGCCGAATCGTGGGCGAAGGGGTGGATGCGGTTCCGGAACTGGTCCGGCTGCTCAGGGAAGAGGCGAAGGTGCTGTAGGAGGCCTCCATGGCGAACATTCTGGCGATTGCGGAGCAGCGCGACGGCGCGCTGCGAAAGGTGACGCACGAGGTGGTGTCGGCGGCGCGGCGGGTTGCGGACGTGCTGGGCGGCGAGGTGCATGTGCTGCTGCTGGGCCCGGCGGGAATCGGTGCGAGCGCGAGCGAGCTGGGCCGCTTCGGTGCGGACAAGGTGCTGGTGGGCGAGAGCGGTGGCTTCGCGCGCTCGAATCCGGATGGCGCGACGGCGGTCGTCGCGGATCTGGTGAAGGCGAACGGGTACCACGCCGTATTCTTCGCGGCGAGCGCCCAGGGGAAGGACCTGGCGCCCCGGGTGGCCGCCCGGCTCGATGTGCCTCTGGCTACGGAGGCGACGGCGCTCGAGGTGGAGGGCGGCGAGCTGGTGATCACTCGCCCGGTGTATTCCGGAAAGGCGTTCGCCAAGCTGGTGCTCGACGGTGCGCCGCAGGTGATCTCGCTCCGTCCGAACGTGTTCCGTGCGGAGGAGTCGCCGAGGGCTGGTGCGGTCGAGACGGTCGCCGTGCCGGAAAACTCGGACGCGTGGCGCGTGAAGGTGCGCGAGGTTGTCGCCGCATCGGGCGGCGTGGTGGATGTGGCCGAGGCGGAGGTCGTGGTAAGCGGCGGCCGGGGGATGCGTGGGCCGGAGAACTGGCACCTCCTCGAGCAGTTGGCGCAAGCGATCGGGCCGAACTGTGCGCTGGGCGCGTCGCGTGCCGTGGTGGATGCCGGGTGGCGGCCCCATTCGGAGCAGGTCGGCCAGACCGGTAAGACCGTCGCCCCGCAGCTGTATTTCGCAGTCGGGATCAGCGGCGCGATCCAGCACCTTGCCGGCATGCGGACGGCCAGGACGA
>VSDC01000482.1:0-2083 GCA_047459275.1 Gemmatimonadota bacterium | reverse complement strand
TCCGGCGCGATCCGGATCCGGGCGCCGCGGATGCCGGCGTCGTCCACGAGCTCGACGTCGGGCAACTCCTCGCCGGGGGCGAGGGCGCCCTCGGCGACGAGCCAGCCGACCGCGAGTGCGCGGATGTGCTCGGGAGAGCAGCTCCACACGGCAACTCGGCTCCCGTTCACCTCCACCCAGATCGGGGTCTCGGGGACCGCACCGGGAACGGGAATGGCGCCGTCGGCCATGGGGGCCACCCGGGTCGCCTCGCTCGACATCGTCACCCGATTCCGGTCAGCCAACGGACGATCCCGCTCAGGATCAGGTACGGGATGAAGCCGAGGACGGCGGTGAGGATCGCGCGGCCCGTCCCGAAATCCAGCGCCTGGCGAATCGCGATGATCACGGCGACGAGGATCCAGATCATCAGCGGCAGCACGAGGAGCCAGCCGATGAAGGGGATCGCGGCCAGGATGTAGAGCACGCCGGGCGACTGGGCGAACCCGATGGTCCGGAGGAGCTCGCCCCAGGTCGCGGTCCCGCCGAAGATCTTGTCCCCGATCAGGTACGTGATCCCCGACCAGAGCAACCAGCCTATGTAGGCGGAGATGACGGCGACGAAGGCCGCACCCACGCCGCCGCGTACGGTGATCGCGGCGGACGCGAAGGCGACGAGGCCGACGACGAGCGCGGCCTGCTTCGTCGCATCACGATCGGCCTCGACCTCTTCGTAGACATCCGTTCGGAGCAGAGCCGCCCCGATCATCCGGTCCGGCATGGACCTGCGCCTTGGCATCTCCATTCGGGTGCCTCCGGGTGGGTAGAGTTCGACACGAAGATACGCGATCGGCGCGCGAGCAGGAAGTCGTCACGGCTCCATGGCGGTGGTGAGCGAACGCGCCGTGGCGGTGGTGAGCGAGGGCGCGGCGGGGACGCCTTTCGGCACCGATGTTGCGACCGGACCGCCGCCGTCCGTCCTGAACGAGGTCATCCAGGAGGAGTGCCAATGGCGTGGTATGGGAGAGAATACCGGTCCTGGGGTCGCGGCGGCCGCAGGCGGTTGCACGAGCCGGGGTACGACTGGGAGTACGGGCGCATTCGCGGGTACGGCGCGGAAGGCGGGTACGGCGTGGAATACATGTACGGCGACGAGTACGGCTACGGCGAAGAGTTCGGCTACGGAGAAGAGGCCGGGTACGGCGAGGACACCGGCTACGGCGCGGGGCGCTACGAGCGCGAGCATTCCGGCCCGTGGATCGAGTACGATTACGAGTTCGGCGGGCGCGGCTGGCCGTATCGGGAGACGCGGGGTTGGCGCGGTCGTCGCGCGGCCGCGTATCGCGGCCGCGCCTTGCGTGCGGGTTACGATTGGGAGCTCGGCGGCCCGGAGCGGGAGTGGACTGGCTACGCAACCGAGTACCGGCGCACGGGCCGGCCGGGGTACGGTCGCGCGGAGATGCCGCGCCGCCGGGGATATCGATTCAGGCGTCGCCCGGTCGGCGGGTATGGGCGTAGGTCGACGCTGGGGTATGAAGGAGAGTTCGGGGGTCGGGGCTGGCGCGGCCGCGTCACGGAGCGCGGGTACGAGCGGGGCGTGGAGCGCGGCTACGGAAGCCGCTACGGCACCGAGTACGGCCGCGAAATCGATCGAAGCAGGATGGGTCGTTCCGATTACGACATCGAGATCACGAGCCGTGCGGGCATGCGCTCGGGTCGCACACCGCCGGACCGGTGGCCGGACGTCGGTCACGACGTCGACATGCGCCCGGCGTGGGAGCGGGAGATGAGTGACGACGAGATCCGCGAAGCGGTGCTGGAGAACCTGTTCCAGGACACGTGGGTCGACCCGGAACGGATCGATGTTCAGGTCGATCGCGGCGTGGTGACGCTGTCGGGCGAGGTGCGTGATTTCATGGAAGCTCGCTACGCGTGGGACGATGCGTGGGAGACCCCGGGGGTGCGAGGCGTGATCAACAACCTGACCGTCCGGACCGACCGGCCCCAGGAGGAAATGGAGCTCCCTCAGACCAGCGGCGGCCGCAAGGAAGGCGCCGAGACCGAGTCCCGGCGGTGACGGTCGCGGCGGGCGGGGCGGCAAGCC
>VSDC01000481.1:0-2087 GCA_047459275.1 Gemmatimonadota bacterium | reverse complement strand
GCTTAGGGCGTGGGTAGCCGCCCCGCCCCGCCCTGCCCCGGGTCCTGGGTCTCGGGTCCTAGGTCTCAGGTCTCAGGTCTTGGGTCTCAGGTCTTGGGTCTCAGGTCTTGGGTCTCAGGTCTTGGGTCTCAGGTACGAGGCGCGCACCTCCGCCCCAAACACCTGAGACCCGAGACCCAGGACCTAACCCCTACGCCCTAACCCCTACGCCCTAAGCCCTACACCCCCTGGTATCCCCCTTGCCTCACTCATCCCCTCGGTCCCGACTCCGTCGCGAGCGAGGGGGTGCGACACTTGGCCAAGCGGCCGCGGATCGCAGCGTTCATGGGGGTGGCCTCAGTCGTCGGCCTTGCCTGGTTGCTCTGGCAGCGGTGCGGCGTGCGGGGGTGCCCGGAGATCGAACGCCTGGACGGTTACGTGCCCGACCGCGCCGCCGTCGTCCTGGACCGCAACGGCGTCGAGCTGGCCCGCCTCTATGTCGTCCAGCGCGAGATCGTGCCGCTGGATTCCCTCCCGCCCCACGTCCCCGCCGCCTTCGTCGCGATCGAGGACCAGCGCTTCTGGCAGCACGGCGGGATCGACTGGCGCCGCGCCGTGGGTGCGCTCATCGCCAACATACGCTCGCTCGGCGTGCGCCAGGGGTTCAGCACCATCACCATGCAGCTCGCCCGGAACGCGTTCCCCGACCGGCTGCCGTACAGGGAGCGGACCCTCGGCCGCAAGCTCGCGGAAATGCGCGTCGCCCTCGCCATCGAGGAGCGCTACACCAAACGCGAGATCCTCGAGCTGTACCTGAACCATATTTATTTCGGCCGGGGGGCCTGGGGGATCGAAGCCGCGGCCCGCGAGTACTTCCGCAAGCCGGCTTCGGCGCTGTCCCTCGCGGAGGCCGCGATGCTCGCGGGGATGGTCACGGCGCCCAACCAGCTCGACCCCCAACGCAACCCGGTCCTCGCCTACCGCCGGCGGTGGGTCGTCCTCCACCAGATGTGGCGCCAGGGGGTGATCACGGAGGAGGAGGCGAACGCCGCGGACGACGCGCCGCTCGTGACCGCCGAAGCCACGGCCGACGCCGGCGACCTCGCGCCGTACTTCGTCGAGGAGGTCCGGAACTACATGGAGCGCGAGATCGGCGACGCGCTCTACTCCGAGGGCTACACGATCCACACGACCCTCGACGCGAACGTGCAGTCCGTCGCCGAGGCCGAGCTCAAGCGGCTCCTCGCCGAGATCGAGGCCGGGCGCTACGGCTCGTGGGAGCATCCGGTCTACGACGACACCGCGGCCGGCCGCCCCGACGGCACGCCGTACCTGCAGGGCGCGGTCCTGGTCCTCGACGCCGCGACGGGCGACGTCCTCGCCATGGTCGGCGGCCGGGACTTCTCGCATTCCCGCTTCAACCGCGCCGTCGGAGCATGGCGCCAGCCGGCCAGCACGTTCAAGCCGTTCATCTACGCCGCCGCCATCATGGCCGGCTACTCGCCGGCGGACCAGCTCGACGACTCGCCGATCCGCCGGGACCTCGGCGGCGGTCGCGTTTGGGCGCCGCGCAACTACGACGGCCGCTACGCGGAGTCGATCTCGCTCCGGGACGCCCTCGTCGTCTCGAGCAACGTGGCGACGATCCGTCTGGCCGAGGCCGTCGGCCTGGGCCGCGTCGCCGAGGTCGCGGAACGGCTCGGGCTGCGCGGCCCGTTCCCGCACGTCCCCGCGCTCGCCCTCGGGATCAAGGAGGCGACGCCGCTCGAGCTGGCCGCCGCGTACGCCGCGTTCGCCACCCTGGGCCGCCGCCCGGAGCCGCGCATCGTGTCCGTCGTGAGGGACGACGACGGCGCCGAGATCTGGCGTCGGGACCCGCGCGTCGAGGTCGTGCTCGACCCCGGCGTCGCCTTCCTCGTCACGGACATCCTGCGCGACGTTGTGGACCGGGGCACCGGCGTCGCCGTGCGGCTTGCGGGGTACCGCGGCCCTGCGGCGGGGAAGACCGGCACCACCAACAACTCCGTCGACTACTGGTTCGTCGGGTACACGCCGAGCCTGGTCGGCGTCGTCTGGATCGGCTTCGACATGCCGCGCCCGATCATCGA
>VSDC01000480.1:0-2091 GCA_047459275.1 Gemmatimonadota bacterium | reverse complement strand
CATCACCACCGGCTCGCCTGGTTCGCCATTTGCACCCATTTGCCGCTTGACCTGACCCGAAATTGAGGCGATACTAAATTTGGGTTTCGGGTGGAGGAGGTGCGGTGGAACGTCGAGCAATCGGAGGCACACGTGGTCCGACCCGAAGTCGCGCTCACGGTCTTCTTCGCGATCGTGCTCCTGGGCGCCTTGCTGTTCTGGCCGCGCCGAGGGCTGGCCGCGCGGGTTTGGGCGCTCTGGCGCTACACCGAGCGGGTCCGGATCGAGGACGCGCTCAAGCACGTGTACCACTGCGCGGAGGCCGGGCGGCCGTGCAGCGTGGAGAGTCTGGCGGGTGCGCTGGGCATCTCGCGGCACGCGGCGGCCCGTCTCTTCGCGCGGGTGGTGGAGCGCGGGCTGGGGCGGTGGACGGGTGAGGAGCTGGGGCTCACGGAGGAAGGCCGGGCGTATGCGGTGCACGTGGTCCGCAGCCATCGCCTCTGGGAGCGCTACCTCGCCGACCGGACCGGGCTGCACCCCACGGACTGGCATGAGGAGGCCGAGGCGCGTGAGCACATGATGTCGCCGGCCGAGGCGGCGGCGCTCTCGGCGCGGCTCGGCCATCCCCGCTTCGATCCCCACGGCGACCCGATCCCCGGCGCGGACGGCGCCGTTGCGCCCATCGAGGGCGTTCCGCTGACGGAGCTGGCGGCGGGCGAGCAGGGCGTGATCGTGCACCTCGAGGACGAGCCCCGCGAAGTCTACGACCGTCTGGTGCAGGCGGGGTTGGGGCCGTGGATGCGGGTGGAGGTCCTCGAGTCGCAGGAGGGCGGCGTGCGGATACGCTCCGGCGGGCGGGAGCAGGAGCTGGAGGCGATGGTGGCGCGGACCGTGTCGGTCGAGCGCCTGCCGGAGGGGACGGCGCGGGACGCGGGGGTTGAGACGCTGGCGACGCTGCGGCCGGGCGAGTCGGCGCGGGTGGTGCGGATCTCGCCCTCGTGCCGGGGTCTGCAGCGGCGTCGCCTGCTGGACCTGGGCGTGGTCCCGGGGACGCGGATCACGGCTGTGCTGCGCAGCATGTCGGGCGACCCCGTCGCCTACGAGATCCGCGGCGCGCTGATCGCGCTGCGGCGGGAGCAGGCGGAGTGGATCGAGGTGCGGCGGGAGGCGGCCGGCGAGGGCTCGGCTTTCGTGTCCGGCGGGGCCGACGTCGCGTCCGCATACGATAGAAGCGAGTCGTCAGACGGCGCCACCGTCGCGCCCGCGGGAGGCGAGTGAGATGCTGAAGGTGCTGCGGTCTGCGGGGCGTCATCACGGCCACGGACGGCACGCCCCCCAGCTCGTGCGGCTGGGGCTGGACCCGAGGCACGGCTGGGACATCCTGGTCGCGCTTGCGGGGAACCCGAACACGGGGAAGAGCACGGTCTTCAACGCGCTGACCGGCCTCCGGCAGCACACGGGGAACTGGCCGGGGAAGACGGTCACGCGGGCGGAGGGCGTCTTCGCCCACGAGGGGCGTCGCATCAAGGTCGTCGACCTGCCGGGGACGTACTCGCTCCAGGCCGGGAGCGCGGACGAGGAGGTCGCGCGCGACTTCGTCCTCTTCGGCCGCCCGGACGTCACGGTCGTGGTCGTGGATGCGACGCGACTGGAGCGCAACCTGAACCTGGTGCTCCAGGTCCTGGAGATCACGGACCGCGTCGTGGTGTGCCTCAACCTCATGGACGAGGCCAAACGGCGCGGGATCGCGGTGGACGCGGAGAAGCTCGAGGCGGAGCTGGGCGTCCCCGTCGTCCCGGCGGCGGCGCGGCGGGGCGAGGGGATCGACGAGCTGCTGAGAGCGGTATGCGACGTCGCCGACGGCAAGATCCGGCCGCGGCCGTTCCGCATCGCCCAGCACCCGCCGGAGGTCGAGGGCGCGCTGTCCGAGCTCACGCCGCTGGTCCGGGAAGCGTTCCCCGACCTCGACAACGCCCGCTGGGTCGCCCTGCGGCTCCTGAGCGGCGACGAGCGGGTGGAGCAGGCGGTGCGCACGGGCGAGCTGGGACAGCTCCACGCATCCGGGCGGCTGGTCGCGGCGGGGATGCGGGAAGCGATGGACGTGCACGATGC
>VSDC01000479.1:0-2122 GCA_047459275.1 Gemmatimonadota bacterium | reverse complement strand
TTCTCAGCCGCCGAGCCCATGCGCCGTCGCCAGCCTCAAGAACTCCTCGCGCGTGCGAAGATCCTCCAGGAAGACGCCCCGCATCGCACTCGTGATCGTCTTCGAGTTCTGCTTCTCCACGCCCCGCATCATCATGCAGAGGTGGTACGCCTCGATCACCACGCCCACGCCCTGCGGCTTGAGGATGTCCCAGACCGCCTGCGCGATCTGGTCCGTCATCCGCTCCTGCACCTGGAGCCGCCGGGCGAACACCTCCACGATCCGGGGCAGCTTCGAGAGTCCCATGATCCGCCCGTCCGGGATGTACGCGATGTGCACCTTCCCGAAGAACGGCAGCAGGTGGTGCTCGCAGAGCGAGTACATCTCGATGTCCCGGACCATCACCATGTTCTCGTGGTCCTCTTCGAAGATCCCCTGGCCGACGACCTTCTCGACCGAGAGGTTGTAGCCCCGCGTCAGCCACTGGAGACTCTTCTCCACCCGCTCGGGCGTCCTGCGCAGCCCCTCCCGATCCGGATCCTCGCCCAGACGCCGCAGGATCTCCGCAATGAGGTCCCGGAACGCGACGTCGCGCAGATCGACCGCACTCATCCTACCCTCCGTTCCCCGCGTGCGCGGGCCCATGCCCGGTCCAGCACGATAGCCATCACCCCGGAGACCCTCCGGTCACCCCTTTGCGCAGGACCATGCGCCTCGTAGCCGATCATTCCCCGGAGTACTCGACGTAATTTCGAGGCGTCTCCCACAGCACAAGCCGCACGAGACGGATCCCCTCGGGCAGCGCGCCGTCGAGACGCCGCCAGATGGCCACCACCAGATTCTCCGTCGTGGGGTTGACCCCCTCCAGCCAGGGCACGTCCAGGTTCAGGTTGCGATGGTCGACCTCGGCGATCACCCGCTGCTCGACCACGTCCCGGAGCGCTTTCAGGTCCATGACGAACCCCGTCTCCGGATCCACCTCGCCCTCGACCGTGACGTCCAGCTCGTAGTTGTGCCCGTGCCAGTTCGGGCTCGCGCAGAGGCCGAAGACCCGATGGTTGCGTTCGTCGTCCCAGTCCTCGCGCGCGAGCCGATGCGCCGCCGAGAAATGCAGCCGGCGCGTCACGCGCACCCGTGCCATCCGGCTCTCCTCATCGGGGTTCCGACGGTGAAGACCTCCACGAAGGTGCGCCCTCGGGGAGCACCACGCAAGACGGAACGACCCGAGGCGCGGCCTGGCGACACGTGGCCCGGCCAACGAACATGCTTGGCCCACCAACGCGCCCGGCCCGCGAATAAGAAGGGCCGGCCCGCGCTCTTTCGCGGGCCGGCCCGGGTGTGGCGCGCCGAAGGGGATTATTGAAGCCCCGTTGGTAACGGTTGGTGACCTCCCCGCGCGTTTCCGCCGTCCCCTCGCGGGGCATGACGTCCGGCGCGGGAGTGGGCCCCGGCTTCATTGGTGTCGGCTCAATAATGGAGCCCTCCGACACACCCCACCGCACTCACCTCTGACCTCAATCTACGCGTGGATACGCCGAAAGTCAATGAATGACGCGGATCTTCCTCCCCTCAGGGGACCAGCGTGGCCGGCGTCGAGTACAGCCGCCTCAGCGTCGCCAGGTCGGATGCCGTGGGCCGGTCGGGGCCGAGGGGGCCGTCCCACATCAGGTCCCCCGGGTTCGGCGAGTGCCCGCCGATCCCGAGCACGTGGCCGAACTCGTGTGTCACGAGCTGGCGCACGCGCCGCTCGCCCACCGCCTCCTCCGGAAGTACCGTCACGATCATCCGCACCGGGCTCTCCGTCGGGCCCTCCGCGCCGTCGATCGGGAACCGCTCCAGCGTCGCGTAATCCGCAGTCGGGCAGAACGTCGTCGCCGCACGCCCGAGAACCACCGGCTCGCACCCCTCGGTCGCCACCGGCAAGAGCGAATCCGCCCACCGGACCAGCACCTCGGCCTCGGACAACGCATCCACCCGTGCCAGCGCGATGTCGGCGCCCTCAAGAGCCTCCGACCAGGCACGGATCGCCTCGTCCACCGCGCCCTCCAGCAGCCTGTCCCGCGCCGGGTCGCCCGTCGGGTCCACATGGATCCGTACCGTCGAGCCCGGGGCCCAGTGGTACACGACCCCCGCTCCGATCGGG
>VSDC01000038.1:0-10348 GCA_047459275.1 Gemmatimonadota bacterium | reverse complement strand
TACTACGACGGCACGTGGGTCGACGCCTGGGCCTACCACCTGGCGGCCAGCTACATCATCAACGACGCGAACCGCCTCGAGTTCTTCGCCCTCGGCGCTCCGCAGCGGCACGGTCAGAATCAGTTCAGGCAGAACATCGCGGCGTTCAGCCACGAGCTCGCTCGTGAGCTGGGTTACTCCGAGGAGGCGCTCAACGCGTTCCCCGAGGCGGGCCGCCGCTGGAACCAGAACGTGAGCCCGGTCTCCTGCTCCTACAACGGCAAGCAGGCCGTCGGTGACGAGACCTTCGATCGCTACGACTGCGGTTTCATCAACGAGCGCGAGAACTTCTACCACAAGCCGCAGGTCAACCTGAACTGGTATTCGCAGCTCACGGACCGGCTGTTCCTCTCGACGGTCGCCTACTACTCGGGCGGCACGGGCGGCGGGACCGGCACGGCGGGCTCCATGGTCTGGAATCAGGATGGGCTCCCGTCGCGTGTCGTCGACTACGATGCCACGATCGCGCAGAACCAGGCCTCGTCGAACGGATCGCTAGGCATTCTCCGCAACAGCCGCAACAACCAGTGGACGATCGGCGCGATCTCGAAGCTGCGCGTCGATGTGTCCCAGCCGCTCACGCTCCAGTTCGGCCTCGACTGGCGTACGGCCGAGATCGAACACTACTACGAGGTCCGTGACCTCCTGGGCGGCGAGTACTACTTCCGCACCGGCGACAACGAGTTCTGGCCGGAGGAGGGCGTCCGGCTCGGACTCGGCGACAAGTTCAACTACTACAACACCAACACGGTCGACTGGATCGGCGGCTACGCCCAGGGCGAGTACGCGACGGACAAGTTCACGGCGTACGGGATGGCCGGCATCTCGACCATCAAGTACTCGTACACCGACCACTTCCGTCGGGCCAGCTCGGATCCGTCGAGCCCGGATTACAACAAGGAGTACTACGTCGAGACCGACAACATCTGGGGCTTCCAGGTCAAGGGCGGCGGCCTCTACAACGTCTCCGACCAGGTCGGTCTCTTCGCCAACGCCGGCTACGTCTCCAAGGTTCCGATCTTCGACGGCGTGATCGACGACGGCTCGGGCGTGATGAACCCCGACCCGAAGAACGAAACCTTCATCTCGGTCGAGGCCGGCGCCAACTTCCACAGCCGTGACGGCCGCTTCACCGGGAAGGTCAACCTGTACCACACGACGTGGCGGGACCGGACGGTCACGCGCACGGTGGTCCTGGACAACGGCGAGGTGGGGCTGGCCAACCTCCTGGGCCTGGATGCGCTGCATCAGGGCATCGAGCTCGAGCTGGCCTACCAGCCGACGGACCTGATCCGCTTCGATGCGGCCGCCTCGTTCGGTGACTGGAGGTACACCAGCGACGCCAGCGGCACGTACCGTCCGGAGGACGATCCCTCGGCCATCGAGGAGTGGAACTTCTACGTGAAGGACCTGAAGGTCGGCGACGCGCCGCAGACGCAGTTCGCGTACTCGGCCTCGCTCTTCCCGGTCGAGGGGCTCTACCTGCAGCTGGTCGGCAAGACGTTCGCCAACCATTACGCGGAGTTCAGCCCCGAGGATCGGACCAACCCGGACGATCGGGCCCAGAGCTGGAAGGTTCCGGGGTACACGGTCTTCGACCTGAACGCCGGTTACGACCTGCCGCTGCGGCGGTCGCCGGTGAAGGCGCGTATCAACGTCAACGTGTTCAACCTGTTCGACGAGCTGTACATCCAGGACGCGCTGGACAACTCGAGCTTCAATGCGTTCACGGGCAACGGCCGTACGCACTCGGCGGACGACGCCGAGGTGTTCCTCGGCATGCCGCGTCGGATCAACATCGGGCTCACGCTCCAGTATTGATCGGCGGCGCCGACGTCGGTCGGCCGTGTGAGGAGGGGTCCCCGCCCATGGGCGGGGACCCCTCCGTGCATTGGTGTGCGTTGTTGGGCAGTGGCGCTACCTGGGCGCTACCGCCTCGCGCGGCCGCTCGGGTCAGGCGGCCGCGCGAGCCTCACGCCTCGTCGGCCAGCGGATCCGGGGTGTGGGGAAAGAGGGGCCGCTCGGCGAGCGGGGGCTTCTCCATCCTCGGCTTGGCGGGGATCCCCAGGGCCACCTGGCTGGGGCCGATGTCCTTGGTCGCGAGGCCGAGAGCGCCGAGCATGGAATCCCTGGCCAGGTGCACGCCGGCCAG
Organism: Gemmatimonadota bacterium; assembly: GCA_047459275.1. Lineage (GTDB taxonomy): Bacteria > Gemmatimonadota > Gemmatimonadetes > Longimicrobiales > RSA9 > CALBZE01. The sequence goes on along the minus strand of VSDC01000038.1, from coordinate 8,157 downwards.
GACTGTCGCGTGGTAGGTGATCCGGACCCCGTCGCCGATCACCGTCTTCGGCGTCGCCACGTCGCGGCTCTCGGCGATCGAGTGACTGTGGCTGTAGATGTTCGCGTAGTCGGAGATGGACACGCGGTTGCCGAGGACGATGCCGCCCCGGTCGTCGAGGAGCACGTGGCGGTGGACCACGACGTCGTCGCCCACCTCCATGTTGTAGCCGAACGAGAACTTGACGAACTGGAAGCACTTGAAGTTGCGCCCCACCCGGCGGAAGATGTGCCGGGCCAGAATGCGCCGGAACCGGACCCCGAGGTGGATGTTCTCGCCGAGAGGGCTCTTGTCGAACATCTCCCAGAGCCAGAGGAGCGGTTTGACGCGAGCGAACTTCTCCGTGTCGATCTCGGCGTAGTACTCCGGCTCCAGGGTCACGTTGCGGGGGTCCATCTGGAGCAAAGCGATCCGCGTCGTCGAGGGGAGAGTGTTCGGGTCGACGTCGCGGAGCTCCGGGTAGTAGAGGTCGGTCAGGATCTGCCTGCACAGCTCGTTACGGTCGCATTGCGGGTCCGAGAGCTCTTCGGCGAGCCAGTCCAGCCATCGGTCGTACTCCCGGGCCGCTGCTTCCGCGACCGGCACCCGTCGGAGTGGAAGGAATGCCATGGGTTCCCTCTGTGCCACCACATTGGCCATCGCCGGGCAGGCGGCGCCCGCCCGGTCGGGGAGTGCAACCTAGGCCATGGATCGCGGGGGTGTCAACGCGAGTCGTGCGGTCGAGGGTACAGGTCGGGAAACGGGTACGTTATCTTTCTCGTAGTGCTTGCAGATCACGCCCGGACCGAGGACGAACATGCACGATGTGATGCGTAGACGCCTCATGCGGAAGCTCGAGGCGCTCCCGGATGAACAGTTGTACCAGGTGCTGGACTTCATCGAGTTCCTGGAGGCCAAGTATGCGCCCGGACGAGCGCCGGAGCCGACGGGGCTCCAGCGGTTCGCGGAGCGGCTCGAGGACCGGATGCGCCTCCGGGAAGTGGCGCCGAAGGCGATGAGTGGCACCATGAAGCTGATCGGGACGGCCGGCCGGTTCGTGAACGCCCTGGCGGAGGCGGGGCAGGGTGTGGTCGAAGGGCTGAAGTCGACGACGTCCGGGCGGCGTGCGGTTGAGAGCGCTTCGTCGCGTGGGGAAGAGCCTCCGGCCGACGCGCGGGGGCAGGCGACGGGCGCGGAGTAGCATGGGCGTGGTCACTCGTCGGCGGCGTCGCAGCGCCCGGGCCGCGGTCGCGGCGCTGATCCTGCAGATTCCGCACTTCCTGCGTCTGCTCTTCGGGCTGATGCGGGATGGGCGGGTGTCAAGCCTGGACAAGGCGCTCGTGATCGGGGCGATCGTGTACGTCCTCACGCCCATCGATATGCTCCCGGATTTCCTCGGCTTTCTCGGAATGGTCGACGACCTCTACCTCCTTGCGCTCGTCTTCAACCGGCTGATCGTCCGGGCCGGACCCGAACTCGTCCACGAACACTGGGGCGGTGACCGGGAAGCGTTGCGCTTCCTCGTCGAGGGGCTGGAGGAGATCGGCAGCTTCGTGCCGACACCCGTGAGGCGGCTGATCCGGGGGAGGGTGAAGGCAGCCTGAGGCCTCTCCGGTGGCGCCGACGGCCCGGCGCGGCTTCCCATTCGCTTCGGCCGCGCGCCGTTCGATGCGACGGGCGCCGCTTGACTCTATGGGCCGATCGGGCTATCGTTCACCATGGAATATCGTAAGTGCAACGCAAACGAGACATTCGACGCCCGCGGGGGAGGAGTGCGCACCTGCGCACGCGCTCCCGCGGGCGTCGCGCATCGTAGGTAGGGGACAGATGATCGACTATGAACGTCACCCTCGATTCCTCGGTGAGGGTCTCACGTTCGACGACGTTCTGATGGTGCCCGACTACTCGGACGTGCACCCGCGGGACACCAATGTCGAGACCAAGCTGACCGAGTCGATCGTGCTGCCGATCCCGATCGTGTCCGCCGCGATGGACACGGTGACGGAGTCCCGAATGGCGATCGCGATCGCCCGGGAGGGCGGGATCGGCATCATCCACAAGAACATGTCGATCGAGCGGCAGGTCGCGGAGGTGGATCGGGTCAAGCGCTCCGAGAGCGGGATGATCCTGAACCCGATCACGCTCGGTCCGGACGAGCCGGTGCGGGCGGCGCTCCAGCTCATGGAGCGGTTCTCGATCAGCGGCGTCCCGATCGTGGACGAGGGCGGGCGGCTGGTCGGGATCGTGACCAACCGGGATCTCCAGTTCGAGACGGACCTGGACCGTCCGGTCCGGGAGCTGATGACGAGCCAGGGGCTCGTGACGGCCCCGGTCGGTACCTCGCTCGAGGAGGCCGAGCGGATCCTGCACGAGAACCGGATCGAGAAACTCCCGGTCGTGGATGAGGCCGGCAAGCTGCGCGGCCTGATCACGGTCAAGGACATCTTCAAGCGGCGGCAGTACCCGAACGCGTGCAAGGACGAGCACGGCCGGCTCCGCGTGGGCGCGGCGATCGGCACGTCCGCGCGGGACCTGGACCGTGCGGCGGAACTGCTCGCCGCCGGGTGCGACGTGCTCGTCATCGACACCGCGCACGGTCATTCGGAGGGCGTGCTGAAGGCTCTGGAGAGGACGCGAGAGCGCTTCCCGGACGCGCAGATCATCGCCGGGAACGTGGCCACGGCCGAGGGCGCCAGGGCGCTCATGGAGCGTGGGGCGAGCGCGGTCAAAGTCGGGATCGGTCCCGGCAGCATCTGCACGACCCGCGTCGTCACGGGGGTCGGTGTGCCGCAGCTCACGGCGATCATGGAGGCGGTGCGCGGAGTGGAGGGGAGGGTCCCGGTGATCGCCGACGGTGGGATCCGCTACTCCGGAGACCTGGTCAAGGCGCTGGCCGCCGGCGCCCACGCCGCCATGATGGGTTCGCTCCTGGCGGGGACGGAAGAGAGCCCGGGGGAGAGCTTCCTCCTCGAGGGACGTCGCTACAAGACGGTCCGGGGCATGGGCTCGCTCTCCGCGATGGAGGACGGCTCGGCGGACCGTTACTTCCAGGAGGGCCAGGAAGCGCGCAAGTTCGTGCCGGAGGGGATCGAGGGGCGGGTCCCGTACAAGGGCCCCGTCTCCGACGTGATCTACCAGCTCGTGGGCGGGCTGCGCAGCGGAATGGGCTATTGCGGGTGCCGGGACCTCGAGGAGCTGAGGACCAAGGCTCGCTTCGTCCGCATCACCGGCGGCGGGCTGCGCGAATCGCACCCGCACAACGTGACGATCACGCGCGAGGCGCCGAACTACCACATGTGAGCGGCGCGGTCGCGTGCGGGCCGGCGTGGTGCGCCGACGCCACGGCCGAGCGGTGTCGCGGCCGGCCGGTCGGTGCGGCGGCCAGGCGGTGTGACGGCCTGCCGGCCTCGTGACCGGCCCGTGCCGCGGCCGGTGCGGCGATGGCGAGATACGGCGGCACGCCCAAGAGGGCGTGCCGCCGTTCTCGTGTTGGGAACGGTTCGAGGGGCCCTGCGGTTTGCGTGGCGACGGCTCGAGACCTCCGCGGTCGCGCCCCGAGGGGCACGGACCTTGCCTCGGTCCGCGGTACCTCCGGATCGCCACCAGGGAACCGACGAACGCGGCCATGATTTCCAGGCGGGACATTCAGCGGCTTCTCCACCGCTCCAACGGCGAGAGCCCCGTCCTCTCGGTCTTCCTCGACATGTCCGTCAACGAGGTGAATCAGCGGACGCACCGGTTGTTCCTGGACAAGGAGCTCGCGCGTCACGGCGAACTGGACAGCGATCGCGAAGGGCAGCACCGGGAGGCGCTGGGCGCCGCTTTCGAGCGCGTTCACCGGTGGCTGGACGAAGGATACGACCCAGCGAACCGTGGAGTGGCCGTCTACACGGAGATCGGCGGCGACTGGACCGAGGCATTCCAGTTCCCGGTGCCCGTGCGGAACCGCATCACGATCTCGCCTGGCCCGGTCATCGGGCCGATCGCCCAGATCGTGGAGCAACACCGCCGCCATGGCATCCTCGCCGTGGACCGGGAGCACCTCCGCCTCATCCTCGTCTACCTCGGCGAGCCGCTGGTCGAGCACGAGGTTCAGACCGAGCCGTATCCGGCGCCGCACGACACCCGGGCCGGGGGCGAGGAGGCGAAGGATCGGCAGAAGCGGAAGGCCGAGGAGGTCCGGCATTTCTTCAAGGAGTTCGCCCAGGAAGCTGCAGAGTTCGACCGGCGGTACCGGCCGGACGACCTGATCCTGCTGGGCACGCGGGAGAACGTCACCTACTTCATCGAGTTCCTCCCCCGGCACCTGCGGGACAAGGTGGCGCACACGAACCATGCCCCCATCCACGAGCCCACCCCGGCCATCCTCGAGCGCCTGGCGCCCTTCTTCGAGGCGCAGAGCGCGGCCCGCGAAGCGGAAGTTGTGGATCTGCTCCGCTCCCGGTACGCCACCCGGCACCTGGCCGTCGCCGGCTTCCGGGACACTCTCGAGCAGCTCCAGGAAGGGAAGGTCGATACGCTGGTGCTCGCGCGGGACATCGAGCGGGCGGGCGCGCATTGCGGCCGTTGCGGATTCTACCTGGATCGCCAGGACGGCGCGTGTCCCTACTGCGGCGGGCAGGTCGAGCGCGGCGTCGACCTCGTCGAGGCGATGATCCGCATGGCTGAAGAGCAGGAGATTAGGCTCGAATTCGTCGCACCGGAGGCGGTGGCCGACCTCCACGGGGTGGGCGCGCTGCTCAAGTTCTGACTCCACCGTCAGTTCCTTGACAATCGGAGCGGGTGGCGCATAGAATTGCGCCACCCGTCCACATTCTCCCCCGGTCGAACCATCTCGATACGGAGTGCCGGCGTCGTGGCTGGATTGCCGACCCTGGATGCCAAGGACAGCGCCCTGCTGTGCGAGCGCCTGGAGGCCATTGGGGGCGTGGTGCGCGCCATCGTCGATGCCGAAACGGATGTCATCTGGCTGATCGCACAACCGAGCACGGAGCGACACCCGCTGGAGGCCGCCGCGGCCGAGGTGATGCGATCCATCGGAGTGGACACCAGCTCCATACGCCTGCGGGTGGCCACCGACCCGGACAGCGGGCCTCGACGCCGAGTCCGTTTCGAGAAGATCGAGCGGACCCTCCAGTCGTCCGGCATGTCGCGCCTGCGGGTCACGCTCGAATGGATGGGTCGGTTCTACACCGGAGAGGCATGGGGCGAGACAGGCGATGCGGTGGAGCTCCGGACCGCTGCTGCCGCGACGATCGCCGCCGTCAACTCGGTGCTTGGTGGGGACAAGGGGTTCAGGTTGATCGGTGTGAAGTCCCTGCGCGCCTTCGATGCGGACATGGTCGTGGTTTCCATCCAGTGCACGGACCCGGAGCCCCGTCACTACGTCGGCGCCGTGATGGCCGATCCGGATCCTCTCCATGGCGCGGCACGCGCCGTCCTGCACGCCCTCAATCGGGTGATCGGCAACTTCCTCATGACGTCCGACTGAGTCTCGTCGTCAGTCATCATTGGTGATCCCATCGTCCTGATCGCACTGGCGATCCCGGGCATCGACCTGCCAGGGGGTTGGGGGCATCGGCCTGCTGGCGATCGCTGACCCTGGCGGGGGTGTTGGTGTCGAGGCCGAGCCGCACGCGTGCGCGTCCCCGCCGCGAGGAACATATGTTTACCTGCGACGTATGACCCGCCGTGACCGGTCTCGATGCGTGCAGGAGGCCGTGACGCAAACGACCAACCATAGACGACGCATGCAGTTGTTGCAGTACGGCCGCGCGTGTGTGGTAGGCGCGGTCCTGGTGTCCGGCGCCTACCTCACGGGGCGGGCCACGATTGGACGGCAATCGACGGACGTCACGCCGATCGAGTCGGCGATCGAGGCTGCGGCGCAGGCGCCCGAAGCGGCGACCGCCGGCGAGTGGGTCGCGTCCCAGGACTGGGACATCACGCCTGCGAAGAACGAGCGAGTCGAGTATTGGATCCGTTTCCTCCAGGGCCGCAATCGCGACCGGACGCAGCTCTGGTTGGAGCGCCTCGGCAGGTACGGCCCGTACATTCGTTCGCAGCTCCGGGCGCGGGGGATGCCGGAGGATCTGGTGTACCTGGCGCTGATCGAGAGCGGACTCAGTCCGGTCGCGAGGTCGCGCGCGTCGGCGGTGGGGATGTGGCAGTTCATCGCGGAGACCGGCCGCCGTTACGGACTCCGGATCGATCACTACGTGGACGAGCGGCGGGATCCGATCCGGTCGACCGAGGCGGCACTCGACTACCTTCAGAAGCTGTACAGGCAGTTCGGGAGCTGGTACCTGGCGGCGGCCGCTTACAATTCGGGCGAGGGCAGGGTGGAGCGGGCTCTCCGCCGGTATGCGGGCGGCCGTCGGGGCGACGATGCGCTGTTCTGGCGGATCGACCAGCACCTTCCGCGGGAGACGCGCGATTACGTCCCACTGATGCTGGCGGCGGCGCACATCGCGAAGAACCCCGAGAAGTACGGCTTCGTGGGATTGAAGTACCAGGAGCCCCTTCAGTTCGAGACGGTCCGGGTCCCGCCCTCGACATCGCTGAGCACGATCGCCCGGGCGTCGGAGGTGAGCCTGGAGGCCGTGCGGGAGCTGAACCCCCATCTGATCCGCGGCTCGACGCCTCCGGGCCGGCCGTGGGAGGTCCGGTTGCCGGTGGGGCGGAGGGAGGTGTTCGCCCGCAACTTCGGCAGGGTGGCCGATTCGGACCGGCTGGCTTCGGTCGAGCACCCGGTGGAGCACACGGTCCGGCGCGGCGAGACGCTGAGTCACATCGCGCGGCGGTACGGCACCACGGTGAATGCGCTGCGAGCCGCGAACGGTTGGGTCCACCCGCGTCGTCTGCAGGTGGGGCAGCGGTTGCAGATTCCCACGGATAGCCGGGCGGTTACCATGTCCGCCGAGGCGGCGACGTGGACGGTGTACCGGGTTCGGAGGGGCGATTCGCTGTGGAAGATCTCCCGGCGATATGGTGTGACGGTTCGGCAGCTCCAGCAGTGGAACGGGTTGGGTCGCCGCAGCAAGATCGTTCCCGGGCAGACGCTTCGGATTCGCATCTGAGCGCGCGGTGGCGCGGCTCCTGCGTTCGCGGCTGGTGAGACACGTCGAAACCCGGCGGGAGCGAGCATGCACTGGGTGCGAATCACGAATCCGAAGTACGATCAATCCCGACGTTTCGCCGGCCGGGTGGGCGAAGTGGTGGGGCACTGGGGCCCGGAGAACAGCGCGGATGGCCGGGAGGGCTACCTCGTCGAGTTCGAGGATGGCGAGATCATCGGTGTCGCCCAGGACGAGGTGGAAGCGGTGAGCGATCCCGAGGACGGAGGGGACGGCTGGGTCGGAAGGACGAGCGGCGGCGGGTCATGACCCGCCGCCGCTCGTGTGTCATGGGTCCGCCCGCGCATTGGACGCCCGGGACCGTCACTGCGCGCCCAGGACCGCTCTCGCGTACCCGTTGGACGGATCGCCGCCCTCACGCACGATCCTGTCCACCGTGCCGGGGCCCCGGTTGTAGGCGTGGAGCGCCAGGTGCAGGTCCCCCTCGTACTTGTCCAGGAGCATTCTGAGGTAACGGAATCCCAGGCGCAGATTGGTGTCCCGGTCGAAGAGGTCGCTGTACCCGATCGTGGGATCGAGCTCGAAGGCGGTCCTCGGCATGAGCTGCGCGAGGCCCACCGCGCCCTTGGGGCTCACCGCGCGCTGGAAGAAGCCGCTCTCCACCCGCACCAGGTTGAAGCCCAGCTCCGGGTCGATCCCCTCTGCGAGTGCAATGTCGTAGATGGACGCAGCCAGGTCTGCGGGAATCTTGAACTTGGCAGAGTAGCCCATCACGTTGTTCATGCGCGCGAGCTCCAGGCGAGCCAGCTCGAGCTCACCCTGCCTGGCCTTGAGCTCCGCTTCGGCACCCGCGAGTCGCTGGCGCACGAAGAAGTCGGCGAGCGGCGACCACGGCGCCGAGGCCAGGTACACGCCGAGGCCGAACGTCGCAGTGCCGAACAGCATGAGCAGAACGGGCCCACGAAGCGCGGCCCAGATACCGCCGAGGCGGCGGCGTAACGGACCGATGCTTTCCTGCTCCCATTGGACCAGAACCGATGACATCATCGTTCTTCTTCTCCTG
>VSDC01000478.1:0-2132 GCA_047459275.1 Gemmatimonadota bacterium | reverse complement strand
GGCGAGACCGTCGCCATCGTCGCCGTCGACCCGACCTCGCCCTTCACGGGCGGCGCCCTCCTGGGCGACCGCATCCGCATGAACGAGATCGCCCTCGACCCGGGGATCTTCATCCGGTCCATGGCGACCCGCGGCTCCCTCGGCGGCCTCGCCGTCACGACGGAGGAGGTCGTGGACGTTCTCGATGCGTTCGGGTTCGACCGGATCCTCATCGAGACCGTGGGCGTGGGGCAGTCCGAGCTGGACATTGCATCGGCGGCCGACACCACGGTCGTGGTGCTCGTCCCCGAGTCCGGCGACGGGATCCAGGCCATGAAGGCCGGGCTGATGGAGATCGCGGATCTGTTCGTCGTCAACAAGGCGGACCGCCCCGGGGCCGACCGTCTCGTCCGCGAGGTCGAGATCATGCTGCGTCTGCGGGAGGGTCGCTTCACGCACCGCGTGCCGGCGCACCACGGCGTCGACCTGCGCCGGGTCGCAGAAGCGACGCAGGCGCGGGAAGTCGCCGGGGACGGCGCGCGGTCGGTGGACGAGGCGCCCCTGAACGGCGCCGCGCGGCCGGCCGGCCGGGAGGAAGGCGGCGCCGGCCGGGAGGAGAGCGGCGCCGCTGCGGCCGGCGCCTCCGCCGCGTCGTGGACGATCCCGGTCCTGAAGACAGTGGCCGAGCAGGGCACGGGCGTCGACGAGCTCGTCGTGGCGCTGGACCGCCACCGCGACTGGATGGTCGCGTCCGGAACGTTGTCCGAGAAGCGGCGCGAGCGGCTGGACCGGCGCGTCCGCGATGCGGTGGCTCGCCAGCTCGCCCGCACGGCATGGGAGGAGCGGGGCGGGGAGGCGATTCTGCAGGAATCTCTCGAAGCGCTCGAATCGGGGCGCGAAAGCCCATACGCGGTGGCGGCGCGAATCGTGCGCGCCGTCACGGGGTAGTGGGCCGTGCACGGGTTCCGTTCAACACGACAGGGTTGAGAGCATGGGTGTGATGGATCGCGAAGCGGCGGCCGCCGGGCTCGAGGATCAGCTCCGGGAGAAGGACCGTGAGATCGCCGAGCTCCGGGCTCGGCTGGCGGAGTGGGAGGCGGCGTTCCGACGCACGCCGACTCGGGAGACGAGCTTCACGACGGTGTCCGGCGTCCCCGTCGCCCCGCTTTACACGCCGCTGGACGCGCCTTCCGTCGACGAGTACCTCGAGAAGATCGGGTTCCCCGGCGAGTACCCGTTCACCCGCGGGCCGTACACCACCATGTACCGGACGCGGCTCTGGACGATGCGCCAGTTCGCCGGTTTCGGGACCGCCGAGGAGACCAACCGCCGTTACCACTACCTCCTCGATCACGGGCAGACCGGGCTCAGCGTCGCGTTCGACTTCCCCACGCTCATGGGGTACGACTCGGACCACCCGCGCTCCCTGGGCGAGGTGGGGAAGTGCGGCGTCGCGGTCTCGAGCCTCGCCGACATGGAGACCCTCTTCCAGGGGATCCCCCTCGACCAGGTTTCCGTCTCCATGACGATCAACGGCCCGGCGATCATTCTGTTCTGTTTCTACGTCGTCGCCGCCGAGAAGCAGGGCGTCTCGCCGGACAAGCTCCGCGGCACCGTCCAGAACGACATCCTCAAGGAGTTCCAGGCCCAGCACGCCTGGATCTACCCGCCGGAGCCCGCACTCAAGCTGATCGTCGACATGTTCGAGTGGTGCTCCAAGCACGCACCCAAGTACAACCCGATCTCGATCAGCGGCTACCACATCCGCGAGGCCGGCGCGACCGCCGCTCAGGAGCTGGCCTACACGCTCCGGAACGGCTTCGAGTACGTGGAGCGGGGGATCGCCCGCGGCCTGGACGTGGACGACTTCGCGCCGCGTCTGTCCTTCTTCTTCGACGTCCACAACGACTTCTTCGAGGAGATCGCCAAGTTCCGCGCCGCCCGCCGCATCTGGGCGAAGCGGATGCGCAACGTCTACGGCGCGAAGAAGGAGGAGTCCTGGCGGCTCCGCACCCATGCCCAGACGGCCGGCGTGACGCTCGTGGCCCAGCAGCCCGAGAACAACATCATCCGCGTCGCCTATCAGGCGCTCGCGGCGGTGCTCGGCGGCACGCAGTCGCTGCACACCAACTCGATGGACGAGACGCTCGCGC
>VSDC01000477.1:0-2144 GCA_047459275.1 Gemmatimonadota bacterium | reverse complement strand
GTCCAGGTGCATCCACACCCCGGCCGCGCTCCCGGCCGGCTCCGCCGCTCCGTCCGCCTGGCCGGCGACGACGGGCTCGGTTGCCGCGACCAGGAGCATCGCGACCGTGGCCAGCGTCGCCGCGATTCGTTCCCTACCCAAGTGTAGCTTCCAAAGACGGCACGCCACGGCCGCCGCGTCCGGCGGCCGGCTGCGAGTTTTCGTGGCTGGCTGTGTTCCTAGAAGTTCCGCTCGCGCCCCGGCGCGGTCAAGGGGAACATATGGCGGGGCGCCGGGAGGAGACGCGGGACCCCCGCGATCTCCGTGCGCAGGACCGGCCACGGGGCTCGGCACCGACGCCCGGTACGCCCACCTCAGCCACCCGCCCCGAAGTAGTTCAGCCCCATCGCCTCCCGGACGCGGGCCATCGTCTCGACCGCGATCTCGCGCATACGACGGTTCCCCTCCGCCAGGATCTCGTCGACAAGCCCCGCGCGCGTCTCGAACGCCGCGCGTCGCTCCCGGAACGGCTCGAGGAACGCGTTCAGCGCCCGCGCGAGCCTCTTCTTGACCTCGACGTCCCCCACGCGCCCCTGACGGTAACGCTCCTTGAGGTCCTCGACCTCGGCCGTGTCCGGGTTGAACAGGTCGTGATAGAGGAAGACCGGGTTCCCCTCGACGCGGCCGGGAATGTCGGCGCGGACCCGGGCCGGGTCGGTGTACATGCGCATGACTCGCCGCTCGACCTCCTCGGGCGGGTCCGAGAGGAGGATCGCGTTGTCGAGCGACTTCGACATCTTGCGCTTCCCGTCGATCCCCGGGAGCACGGGCACGTCGCTGATCAGCGGCTCGGGCTCCGGGAACACCTCGCCGTACAGGTGGTTGAACCGCCGGGCGAGCTCGCGGGTGACCTCGACGTGGGGCACGTTGTCTCGCCCGACCGGGACCAGGTTCGCCCGCGCGAGCAGGATGTCCGCCGCCTGGAGCACCGGGTACCCGACGAGGCCGTACGGGATCGTCTCGAGCCCGGCGTCCTCGGCCATGTCCTTGATGGTCGGGACCCGCTCGAGGCGCGACACCGAAACGAGCATCCCCAGGATGAGGTGGAGGTAGGCCACCTCGGGGACCGCGGACTGCACGTAGATCACCGAGAGATCCGGATCGATCCCGACCGCCAGGTAATCCAGCACCATCTGGCGGATGTGGTCCGGGACCCGGGCGAGGGACTCCTTTTCCGGGCGCGTCGTCAGCGTGTGCAGGTCGGCGACGATGAAGTAGCAGTCGTGCGTGTACTGGAGCCGGACACGGTTCTGCAGGGAGCCGACCCAGTGGCCGATGTGCATGCGGCCGGTCGGCCGGTCGCCGGTCAGGAGGCGCGGGCGCTCGTCGTTCATGGTCCGTTGGGGTTCATGCGAGCCATTGCCGGATGGCGGAGGTGCGGATCGCCCAGTCGGGCATGCGGAAGAGGTAGGCGGCGCGTCGCGCCAGCGACGCGCCGCCGCCGTCCAGCACCACGCCCCGGATGTCGGCCACGGCCTCCCGGCGGCTCACGCGGATGAAGTCGCCCAGGTGGCCGTAGTGGTATTCCTCCCGCGGAAGCCCGTTGGTCAGCCAGGTGTGGAGGTTCTTGGCCGCGACCTCCGACTGCTGGAACGCCGCCTGGGCCGTGTCCGGCAGCGGCGCACCCACCGCCCGGCCCGGGTAGCTCACGGCGTCGCCCAGGACGAAGACCTCGGGGTGCCCCGGGAGCTGGAGCGTCCGCTCGACCCGCACGCCGTGCTTGCCGTGCCGCTCCGCCGGCAGCGTCTCGAGCAGCGGATTCGGCCGGATCCCCGCCGCCCACGCCACCACCGCCGCGTCGAACCGCTCCTCGCCGCCGTTCGTGAAGCGCACGCCGCGATCCTCGACCTCCAGCACGCGGACCGATGTCCGGACCTCGATCCCCTTCTCCTCCAGCTTGCGCCGCGTCATGCGACGCACCCCGTCGGACAGCCCGCGCAGGATGTCATCCAGCGCCTCGAGCACCACCACCCGCGGCCCCTCGCCGACCCGCCCCTCCTTCTCCAACACCTCGGCCAGAGCGAAGGCCAGCTCGATCCCCACCACGCCACCCCCCACCACGCACGCCGGCTGGTCGCCCCGCGCCCACTCCCGCACCAGGAGCG
>VSDC01000476.1:0-2144 GCA_047459275.1 Gemmatimonadota bacterium | reverse complement strand
CGCCGGCCGCAGGCCGGCCGTTCGGGAGCGCGGCCAAGCCGCCCACAGGGGTAACGGTGCCATCAAGCTGCACCGCAATGACTGCTGACGAACGCCGAGCCATCGCCTTCGTCGCGTTGCTGCTGGTCCTTGCCGCGGGCGCGCGCCTGGTCCGGCGGGACCCGCCGGTGGAGTGGCCGGCGGAGGCGGCCATCGTAGACTCCCTCGAGGCGGCGGCTCGCGCGCGCCTGGAGGAGGCGGAGCGGCGCTCGCGTCCGCTGGAACCGGGAGAGCGGATCGATCCGAACTCCGCGCCCGAAGAGGAGCTCGACCGGCTCCCGGGCGTCGGGCCCGGGCTGGCGCGACGGATCGTCGCCGCGCGGGAGGCAGGAGGGCCGTTTCGCTCGCTCGAGGACCTGATGCGCGTGCAGGGGATCGGGCCGAGCACGCTGAGGCGGCTGGCACCGCACCTCGAGCTCCCGTCCGGAGGCCCGGCCCGACCCGGCCCGGGCGCGCCGGCACTACTCGAGTTTCCACCCGGTGGCGCCGATACTAGGGATCGCGTGGCCGGCGCGCTCGAACCCCGAGACCGGGCCGGGCGCGCCGGAGCGGGACGGATCCGGACGGAAAGGCCAGGGTCACAGCCGCGTGGGTTCGCCCCGGCCCACGGGCCCATCGATCTCAACCGCGCCACCGCGGCGGAGCTGGAAGCGCTCCCGGGGATCGGGCCCGCGCTCGCGGCGCGCATCGTCGCCTACAGGGACTCGGCGGGTGGGTTCCGGGACATCGGGGAGCTGGCTCGCGTCCGCGGAATCGGCGCCGCCACCCTGGAACGGCTGCGGCCCCTCGTGTACGTTCGACCTTGACCTTGCATCCCGTCGGATCTAATATCCCAGTCCTCTCCCGTTCATTCCGCTCTCCAGGGCTGTTCAACCGGATCCTATGGTCAGCACTACGGTCCCGACCGACCGAATCGGCGAGCTCCTCGTACGCGAGGGGTTGATCACTCAGGAGCAGCTCAGAAGGGCGCTCGCCGATGCGCGGCAGAACAACACGCGCATCGGGTTCTCGCTCATCAAGCTGGGCTACATCGCCGAGGAGGACCTGACCCGGATGCTGGCGCGCCAGTACCGGGTCCCGGCCGTCGACCTCAACCGCGTCCAGCTCGACCAGAAGATCATTCGCCTGATCCCCTCCGATCTGGCGATCAAGCACCTTGTCCTGCCGCTTCGACGCGTCGGCCGGACGCTGACCGTGGCCATGGCCAACCCGGCCGACACGCGGGCGATCGAGGACCTGCGCTTCGTCACCCGCTTCGACATCGAGCCCGTCATCGTCGGCGAGTACACGCTGCGCAAGCACATCGAGCGCTACTACGAAACCTCCGACGAGCGGCTCAACGAGATCCTCAACGAGATCGCCGAGGACGAGGTCGAGGTCGTCGACGAGGGCGACGAGGAGGTCAGCGTCGCCGCGCTCCAGGCGCAGATCGACGACGCTCCCGTCGTCAAGCTCATCAACGGCCTCCTCACCGACGCAGTCCTGCGCGGCGCGTCGGACATCCATATCGAGCCGTACGAGCACGAGATCCGCGTCCGCTATCGCATCGACGGCGCACTGCGCGAGGTCATGAAGCCGCCGCTGAAGATGAAGGCGGCTCTCACCTCCCGCATCAAGATCCTGGCGAACCTCAACATCGCCGAGCGGCGCGTGCCCCAGGACGGGCGCATCAAGCTCAAGGTCAAGAACAAGGTCGTCGACTTCCGCGTCTCCACGCTGCCGGTCATCTTCGGCGAGAAGATCGTGCTGCGTATCCTCGACAAGGGGAACCTCACGCTCGATCTCGAGAAGTTCGGAATGGAGCCGAAGGCCCTCCAGGACTTCCTCGGCGCCATCTCGAACCCCTACGGGATGGTTCTCGTGACCGGGCCGACGGGGTCGGGGAAGACGACGACGCTCTATTCCGCGCTCTCCAGGATCAACACCGAAGAAGTCAACATCATGACGGCCGAGGACCCGGTCGAGTACAACCTGCACGGGATCAATCAGGTGCAGGTCCGCAACGAGATCGGGATGACCTTCGCCGCCGCGCTCAAGGCGTTCCTGCGCCAGGACCCGAACATCATCATGGTCGGTGAGATCCGCGACATCGAGACCGGCAGCAT
>VSDC01000475.1:0-2147 GCA_047459275.1 Gemmatimonadota bacterium | reverse complement strand
TCGGATCGCCCTCCTCGGCGACACGCTGTATGACCGGCCCACCCGGATAGCCCAGCCCCAGGATCTTGGCGACCTTGTCGAATGCCTCGCCCGCGGCGTCGTCCCGGGTCTCGCCCAGGAGCTCGTAGCGCCCCCACTCCGGGACCCAGAGCAGCATCGTGTGCCCGCCGGAGACGAGGAGCGCGACGAACGGCGGCCGCGCCGCCGGGTTCTCGAGCTCCGCCGCGAAGAGGTGCGCCTCCATGTGATGGACGGCGACCAGTGGCCGGCCGAGGGCGTACGACACCCCCTTGGCCCACGTGAGTCCGACCAGGAGCGCTCCGATCAGCCCGGGCCCTGCCGTGACGCCGATGACTTCCACATCCTCGAGGGCGATGCCCGCCTCGGCGAGCGCGCCGTCGACGACATCGTCGATCACGCGGAGGTGCGCCCGGCTGGCGAGCTCGGGGACGACGCCTCCGTAGAGCTTGTGAACGTCCTGGGAGAGGATGACATGGCCGAGGATCTCCCGTTCGCCACGGAGCACCGCGGCCGACGTCTCGTCGCAGGAGGTCTCGATCCCGAGGACGATCGGGTCCCGCGCGGCCATGGTCAGTCGGTTCCGCTGCGAGCGCGCTCGGCCGGTCGTTCGAGGAGGGCGGTGTCCTGGGCCGCTGTGGTGACCTGGACGATGACGTCGACCTCGGCCGGGGAGAGGATCACTTCACGGAGCGTAGTGGTGTCGATCGCCACGCCGATCACGACCGAGCCGCGCAGGCCGCCCAGCTCGACCGGCGTGGTGACGACCGAGTCGATCGCTTCGATCGCGTGCCGCGGCCCGCTCACGCGCACCGCCGGCGGCTCCACGCGGATCGGCGCGGCCAGGTCCAGACCGGGCGGCAACTCGCCCTGGGTCCGTACCGTGACCGGAACGAGCCGGGTGGTCAGCCGCTCGAAGGTGAGGAGCACCGTGCCCGGACGGATGTCCTCGATCCGGGTCCGGGACAGATCGCCATCGAGCTGGACCCACCCGGTCCGGAGCTGCCGAACCTCGACGGAGTCGGTGACCTCGTCGACCGGCACGACGACGCGCGGGCGAGCGACGGCCAGCCGCACGACCTCGCCGATCGGTCCCGAGAATATGACCGTCGCCGTGGGCGGCGTGGGCTCGCTGGCGAGCATCCACCCCGGATCACGGAGCGCGACCTCGATCGGCACGTCCGCAACCGGCACGCGCGTCGGCTCGTCCGACTTCACGATGGTCCACAGCAAGACCGCGAGCAGGAGAGCGGTCAGCTTGATCGTCCAGTTGCGGGTCAACAGGTCCCACAGGAAGCGCACGGGTCCACCCTCCACCGGGCTTCGAGCTCAGTGGCCCGTGCCGTCGTTGCCCCCCGTGCCGGGAGGCGGGGGAACGATAGTGGGCCCGGTCGGGGTCTCGAAGGTCTCGACCGGGACGGTGACGCTGTCGAGGACGACCCGCGGCGGCGTGCTCACGATCAGCGTGATCGACGCGGGCAGCACCCGCTCCGTGCCCACCCGCGGCTGGACGTCGAGGACGTATCCGGCCGGGCCGGCATGCGTCTGCATGCGCCGGTTCACCTCGAAGCCCATCCGTTCGGCGAGTTGCATCGCGGCGTCGAACGGCAGACCGATGACGTCCGGAACCCGTGCCTGTGCCCGGCCGGAGCTCACGGCCAGGCGGACCTCGGAGCCGCCGCGAAGCCGCTGGCCGGGGAGCGGGTCCTGGGCGAGCACGGTGCCCGCCGCCTCGTCCGGGTGGGGCAGCCACCGGACACGGCCGACGGCCAGGCCGAGCGCCTCGATCTGGCCCTGCGCGGCCGTCAGCTCTTTCCCGACCAGTTCCGGCACCTGCACCGTGTTGGCGTCGTCCGGCGGCGCTTCCGGCGGAGGGAAGAGCACCTGCGCCGCGACCATGTACCCTGCGCCGAAGCTCAGCGCCACGGACGCGAGGCCAGAAAGGATCCAGCGCTCCC
This sequence comes from Gemmatimonadota bacterium, assembly GCA_047459275.1. GTDB lineage: Bacteria > Gemmatimonadota > Gemmatimonadetes > Longimicrobiales > RSA9 > CALBZE01. The sequence goes on along the minus strand of VSDC01000475.1, from coordinate 171 downwards.
AGCGAATGCGGGGCGCCGGCCCGGCCGGCGGCCGGGTATCCTGATCCAAGTGCCGTCGACGGCGAATCGATTCCCCCAGCATCGTTCAGCTCTCCCTACGCAGGCGCGAAGCGAATGCGCCATCGACGCCCATCGCCTGCGGCAGCACGACGAGGTTGCCGGCGGCGTCCA
>VSDC01000037.1:0-10491 GCA_047459275.1 Gemmatimonadota bacterium | reverse complement strand
GGGCGGCGGGGTTGACCGCGCCGATCGCCCGCCCTAGCCTTCCCGATCCGGCGTGAGACTGCGCCGGTCGCCGGTCTGTTCGTCGGAGTGGAAGTATGTTCGTTCGACTGTCGATGACGCTCCCCGCGCGCTGGTCGCGCGCGATACGCCCTCTGATCTTCCTCGCGGCCGCTGCCACGGTTCCGTCCGCATATGCGCAGGAAGCGACGACGGCGCGGGCCGCACCGACGGCCGTCAGGGTCGAGGACATCCGTGCCGCCCTCACCACCCTGGCCCGCGACGACTACGAGGGCCGTCGCGTCGGTACGAACGGCGAAGCCCGGGCGGCGCACTTCGTCGCGCGGAGGTTCGAGGCGCTCGGCCTCACCGCCGCGGGGAACGACGGCTACTTTCAGCGCATCCCGATGCGACGCACGGTGGACGGCGCAGGCCGCGAGCGCTTCGAGCTCCTCCCGAGCTGGAACCGCTTCAGCCAGCTTCCCGGGAACGAACGGGTGATCGGCACGAACGTCGTGGGAGTTCTGCGGGGGAGCGACCCGGTGCTTCGCGACGAGGCGGTGATCGTCGTCGCACACCTCGACCACATGGGGATCGGCACGCCGAACGCGCAGGGTGACTCGATCTACAACGGCGCGGACGACGACGCCTCGGGCGTCGTGGCCGTGCTGGAGATCGCCCGGGCCCTCTCCCGCGGCCCGGCGCCGCGCCGGACTGTCATCTTCCTCGCCGTGACCGCAGAAGAAGTCGGGATGCTCGGCGCCCGGTGGTACGCGCAGAACGCGCCCTTCCCCCTCCGCCAGACCGTGGCGGTGCTCGGCATCGAGATGATCGGCCGACCCGATCCTCTCGCCGGCGGCCACGGGCGCGCGTGGCTGACCGGCTACGATCGCTCCACCATGGGAGAATTGTTCCGCCAGAGCGGGCTGGCTGTCGTCCCGGATCCGCGGCCGCAGTACAACTTCTTCCTCCGCAGCGACAACATCGTGTTCGCCCGCCAGGGGATTCCGGCCCACACGCTCTCCTCGTACAACATGCACGCGGACTACCACACGCCGGACGACGAGGTCGACCGGATCGACTTCGAGCACATGGCGCTCGTGATCGAGACCGCGATCGAGGCCGTGCGCGTCCTGGCCGATGGGCCGGCGCCCGAGTGGAATCCCGGCGGACGGCCAGGGACGATGCGGGCGTTCTGAACCGGGCTACCCAGGAGGCACCCTGAGCGCCGCCCGCCCCGAGGAACACCACATCCGGGTCGGCCGCACGGCCCGCTACCACACCCTCGGCGACCCGGCCGGCCCGCTCCGCGAGGTCTGGTTCGTCTGCCACGGCTACGCCCAGCTCGCCGGGCGCTTCATTCGCCGCTTCGAGCCGATCGCTGGCGAAACCCGGTTGATCGTCGCGCCCGAGGCGCTCAACCGCTTCTACCTGGACAACGAGCCGGGTCCGCACGGGCCCGAGTCCCGCGTCGGGGCGACGTGGATGACGCGTGAGGACCGCCTGACGGAGATCCAAGACTACGTCGCCTACCTCGACACGCTGTACGCCCACATCCTCGAGCGGGCGGACCGGGATGCCGTCCGGGTCTATGCCCTCGGCTTCTCGCAGGGCGCGGTGACGGCGTGTCGCTGGGTCGCCATGGGCAAATCGCGGGTGGACCGGCTGATCCTCTGGTCCAGCTTCCTCCCCGTCGACCTCGACCTGAACGCCGCGGCGGAGCGCCTGCGCGCCGTCCGCCCGATCCTCGTGGCCGGGACCGAGGACCAGTACGCGGGCCCGGAGTTGGCCGAGCGTGACGCCGCACGACTTCGGAAGCTCGGCGTCGACGCCCGCGTCGTCACGTTCCCGGGCGGTCACGTCATCGACCCGGCCGTGCTCGGGCAAGTGGCGAACGCGGACGACTGAGGCAGCGGCCCCCGGCGCCGCGTTCCGACCCGCCGCCGACCCTCACCCGTCGCCACCGCCCTTGCCGCGGTCTCCGCCCCGAGTGAACGCCCGGACCGCTCGCGTCGTCTCCTTTCGCAGATGCGATTGGATGCAGCCACGCAGCCTGTGACGAATCTTCGATCCGAAGACGATCCGTTCGCGGAACTGGTCGTCCGCGCCCGGGCCGGCGACCCGGACGCCTTCCGGCGCCTGGCCGGGAGCGTGTACGGGCGCATCCATCGCTGGGCGCTCGGCCGCACCGGCTCGCCCGACGACGCCGATGACGTCGCACAGACGGTCCTCGTCCGATTGCACGGAAAGCTCGGCGCGTACCGCGGCGGCAGGTTCACCGCCTGGCTGTATCGCATGACCGCGAGCGTGGCCGAAGAGATCCGGCGCAAGCGGCAGCGGCGTATTCGCCTGCTGGAGGATCATTTCGCCCACCAGGGCGACGCCTTCGCGGCCGAGCCGGCCCTCGAGGGATCGATCGACGCGGCGCGCATCGCGCGAATCGTGCTGGAACGGTTCCGTGAGTTGCCCGACCGCCAGCGCGAGGTCTTCGACCTGGTCGACCTCCAGGGCCACACGCCCGCCGAGGTCGCCGAGCTGCTCGGACTCGAGCCGGTCACCGTGCGGACGAACCTGCTGAGGGCGCGACGTGCGATCCGGCGGAAGATCCTGGAGTGCCACCCCCGTCTGTTGGAGGAGTATCGATCGTGAGGTGCGAAGAAGCGCTCGAGCTCATGCTCGAAGCCGAACTCGAGGAGCTCGCCGGCCGCGGCGACTCGGCCCTCGCGGCGCACGTGCGGTCGTGCGCGCGCTGCGCGGCGACGGCCGAGCGGCTGCTTGCCGGCCAACGCCTGCTCGCCGCCGCGCTCGACGAGGTGCAGCCGCGGGTGTCGGCGGATGAGGTGATCGCAGGCGCGAGGCTCCATCGGAAAGCGCCATCGCCCCTCGGGAGCCGCCGCCTGGGGCGGAGGGGCCTGGCCGCGGCGGTCCCACTGGCCGCCGCGGCGGCGCTCGCGCTTCTCCTCCTCCGCGACGACCCGGCGGCTCCCGAGCCGTTCCCGATCGCACGCTTCGCGGAGCACGCCGCGGACCCGGTGCTCACCGTGCCCGCCGGCAGCAACGCCGCGATCTTCAAGACGTCGAACCCAAAGATCACTGTCGTGTGGTTCTATTGAGGGAGTCGATCATGATCCGCCACCGTACGCTCATGGGCTCGGCTTCGCTCGCGGTCGCGATCCTCGCCGCCGCCTGCGGAGCCGGCCCCGGCAACCGCCTGGAGACGCGCACGTTCTCCCTGGAATCCCTGTCCCCCGAGGCCGCGGTGTCGCTGCTCGAGCCCTACATCCTTTCCGAGGGCGCGACCATCAGGGCGGCGCCAGGGAACGTTCGCGCCATCACCGTGCGAGAGCGACCGGAAATCCTCGGGCGGATCGAGGCGACGCTCGCCGAGCTCGACCGCGCCGCCGCACCCGCCGTCGCCCTGCACTTCCAGATCATCGAAGCCGGCGGCTTCGACACGGCGGACCCGCGAATTGCCGACGTGGAGGCGGCTCTCCGTGAACTGTTCCGCTTCCAAGGATACCGCCTCGCCGGCGAGGGGTTGCTCCACGTGCGGCGATTCGGTGATTTCAATCAGAGGGTCGGGAACGTGTGGACTTCGGACATGCCCTTCTACCTCCAGGGCCACGTCCGAGACATCCGACACACCGGGGATGGCGGTGGCTCCGTGAGCCTCGACATCCAGATCTTCTACGGAGATTCGGACCCTTTCTTCTCCACCAAGCTCACAGTGCCGATCGGGCAGACCTTCGTGATCGGGAGTGGCAAGCCGCTCTCCTCTCGGCACAGCACCTATATTCTGGCCGTCCGACCCGAAATCCACCGATGAAGCGGGTGGACAGGGCGTCCGTTCCGCCCGCTGTCGGCAGGGGCGGAATGCCTATGGCGATCGGCGGTGGCTGACCCTACCTTTGCACGTCAATACGGCAGACGCGGGCGCCATCCATGACCGCGCCCGCGTCGCCGACGCCGAGGGCCGCGTCGTCGGTCACGGGCACCCCAGGGCCTCCCGGTTGTCTTCGCCAACTCCTGCCGGGTCAACAGAGAGGAGGATCCATGCCCCTCGCACGATCCAGGATCTCCCCTGCCGTCTTCGCCGTTCTGATCCCCGCGGCGGCCGCCTGCGCAGCCGGCGACTCGAGCACCCGCGAATGGACCGGCATCCGCGACACGATCGACGGCGTGGAGATCGTCCGGAACCCCTCCGCGCCGCTTCTCGCCGACGGCACGGTCGCCGCGACCGAGCTATGGGCCGTCGACGGCAACGATGAGACTGGTGGCGCGCCGGTGTGGGAGCGCCCCGCTTCCGTGCGCGCCTACGGCGGCTCCGTGTACGTCCTCGACCGGATGGCTGGTCGCGTCTACAGGTACAGCGCCGAAGACGGTTCCCTCCTTGCGACCATGGGCCGGAAGGGCGAAGGCCCGGGCGAGGTCGCGGAGCCCATGGCGTTCGCGGTCCGGGCGGGAGAGATCATCATCGCCGATGCCATGTCGGAGATGGAGGTCTTCGACACGCTGGGAACCCACCTTCGCTCGATTCGCCCCAACGGAATCGTGTTCGACGTCTATCCGTTCGGCCCCGACCGACTGCTCGTCCGCCTCGCGCAGCTCACGGGCGAATCGCGTTGGGCCATCCTCGCACCCGACCGCGAGCGCCGGCCCCTTGGCCCACCGGCCTGGACGGCCGAAGCGCCCCAGGATGTGCCGGACTGCATCCGGGAAGCGACGAGCGGCCCGATGATCCTCCGTGCCCATTGCTCGATGCTCCGGGTCCAGTTCATCCGGGATGACGGCGCACCGCAGCGGGAGACCACGGTCGACCGCCGGCCCGAGTACTCGACGGAGGCCGAGCTCGAGGCCTTCGCCGCCCGGGCCCGTCAGGATATCTCGCGTCTCGGCGCACCCACCGACCAGGTCGAGCGGGCCGTGCGTGACCTGGTGGAACAGAGGCGCGTCAAGCAGATCTTCGCAGGTGTTCGTCGCGATACCGAGACAGGACACACGTGGGTGTGGGAGCAGGCGTCAGAGGACTTCGGCGGCGGCCCTGCCACGCTGCACCTCTTCGACGCGTCCGGCGTCTACCTCGCCCGTGTGACGTTCGAGCGGCGGTGGTACGATTTCGATGTCGTCGGAGACCAGATCTACGCGCTCGAGCGCGACCCCGACACCGATCTCGCGACGCTGGTGGCGTACCGCGTGCTTATTCCGTCGATAGAGATCGTAGAGGACCACTGACCAACCGGGAGGACGATTGAGGCAATTCCTTCGTTCCGTCGGTTGGGCCCGTGCGCTGACGCTCGTCCTCATTGTCGGCGTCGGTTGCACGGAGCCCCGCGGCGGCGACGCGGCGGGAGTCGAGGGCGCGGCCGCCGGGCGGCGCGCCACCGCGCTCCCGCCGCGCCCCGACACGATTCACTCGACCATCACCCTCGAGGGGATGGACGAGCCGATGACGTACTGGCTCTACCGCTCACCGCCCGAATTCCCTATCCGGTTCACCACCTACGTGCCGACGGACATGACGGCCGCGCCCGTCGCCGCGGACGAGGTCGATGCGATCCGGTTCGTCGCGCAGTTCGGCGGCGTGCGCAACGAGCAGGTGTTCCTCGCCATCGCCGTCTTGCCGGCAGGAGTCGACCAGGACGCAGCGCAGGACCTGGCCGGCACCGCGGCCGGGCGATACGGAGTGGAAATCGTCGACCGCGCCCCGGACGCGCCGGGTCGGTACCCGTGGTCGCTCGAGGAGTGGAACTTCGCGCGCGAGCTGCCCGGCGGCCGCAAGGCCATCGGAACCGCGGCCCTCGGCGTCCATCAGGGCCGCTATTTCTTCGTCGTCACCCATTTCCCCGAGGAGTACGCGGAGGGCTTCGGGCCCCGCGCCGCCCGGATCCTGGACGAGTGGCGCTGGGAGGACACCGGCGAGGGGCTCGACGTGGCCGACGAGGTTGGGTAGATCCTCATGTCCGGCAGTCGCTACCCGATCCCCGCCGCGCGCCACCGTGTCACGCGGGAAATCGAGCGCAGCCGCTTCATCACGACCGTCGCCTACGCACCGACGGTCGAGGCGGCCCGCGCCTTCATCGCCTCCGTGCGCGAAGAGTTTTCCGACGCGACGCACAACTGCTGGGCGTACGTCGTCGGACCTCCGGGGAGCACCGCCGCCATCGGAATGAGCGACGACGGCGAGCCCCACGGCACCGCGGGCCGCCCCATGCTGACCACCCTCCTCCACGGCGGCGTCGGCGACGTTGCCGTCGTCGTCACCCGCTACTTCGGCGGGATCAAGCTCGGCACGGGTGGCCTCGTCCGAGCGTATGCCGGCTGTGTGAAGCAGGCTCTGGAAACGCTCCCCACCCGCGAGCGCGTCCATACGACCACCGTCCGCCTTGAGTTCGACTACGCCTCGATTACGCCCGTCCGCAAGCTCCTGGAGGCGCATGAGGCGCGGGTTGTGGACGAGGACTACGGCGCCGGGGTGACGCTCACCGTGGAACTACCGGCCGAGCGAGTAGCGGCCCTCCGTGAGGCGATCCTCGACGAGACCGCCGGACGAACTCATTTTTCCGAATCGGGTGCCGGGCCCACCACGGATGTCGGGTCCGGTTGAGTCGCCCGAGCCGCCTCGGGCGAAAGGCCCGTCATCGTTGACCAGTCCAAGACACGACGCCATGAGAGCGCTGTACACGCTGACACTTTCCTTCTTCCTGGCGGTGCCGGCTGCGGCCGTCGCGCAGGCGCCGGTCCGCTACGAGGTTTCTTTCCCCAATGCCGTGCACCACGAGGCACGCATTCTTGTCACCTTCGCCGACCTCCCCGCCGGCCCCCTCGAGGTCCGTATGAGCCGGTCCTCCCCGGGCCGCTACGCGATCCACGAGTTCGCGAAGAACGTCTATGCCGTCGAGGCCACGGACTCCCGCGGCCGCCGGCTCGAGGTCTCCCAGTCCGACCCCTACGGCTGGGTAGTCTCCGGGCACGATGGCACCGTCCGCTTCGCCTACACCCTCTTCGCCGACCGCGCCGACGGCACCTACAGCGGGATCGACGCGACGCACGCGCACCTGAACATCCCGGCCACCTTCGTCTGGGCGCGCGGCCTCGAGAATCGGCCGATCACCGTCACGTTCCAACCGCCGGAGGGCTCGAACTGGAAGGTCGCCACGCAACTCGTCCCGGGCGACTCGCCGTACACCTTCACCGCGCCGAACCTCTACTACTTCCTCGACAGCCCGATCGAGCTGAGCGACTTCGACGTACGCGAGTGGACCGTCCCCGGGAGCAACGGCCGCCAGTACACGATCCGCATCGCGCTCCACCACCAGGGGAGCGATGAGGACTTCGACCGCTTCGCCGAAATGGCGAAGAAGGTCGTCGCCGAACAGATCGCGATCTTCGGCGAGCCCGCCGACTTCGACTACGGCAGCTACACCTTCATCGCGGACTACCTACCTTGGGTCGCCGGCGACGGGATGGAGCACCGAAATTCCACGATCCTGACCAGCACCCGCCCGCTCGCGGGCGACGGCGCGCTGCGCAACCTCAGCACGCTCTCGCACGAATTCTTCCACTCCTGGAACGTGGAGCGGCTCCGGCCCCGCTCCCTCGAGCCGTTCGACTTCGAGCGGGCCAACATGTCCCGCGAGCTCTGGTTCGCCGAAGGCTTCACCAGCTACTACGACCGCCTCACCATCCGCCGCGCCGGCCTCATATCCGACGACGATTACGCCGCGGCGATCTCCGGCGCGGTCGACGCCGTCGTCAACTCGCCCGGCCGGCGCTTCCACAGCCCGGTGCAGATGAGCATGCGTGCGCCCTTCATCGACGCCGCCACGTCGATCGACCCCACGAACACGCCCAACATCTTCATCTCGTACTATACGTGGGGCTCGATGATCGGGCTCGGGCTCGACCTCACCCTCCGTTCGCGCTTCGGGGTCACGCTCGACGACTTCATGCGCGAGATGTGGCGCACCCACGGAAAGGCCGAGAAACCGTACACCCTCGACGACATCCGCGCCGCGCTCGCCCGCGTCACGGGAGACGCCGGGTTCGCAGGCGAGTTCATGGACCGCTACATCACCGGCACCGACGTCCCCGACTACGAAGCGCTCCTCGCCCGCGCCGGGTTCGTGGTCCGAAAGTCTGCGCCCGGCCGCGCGACCCTGGGACGCGTCCGCTTCCAGAGTCAGGACGGCCAGCTCTTCGTCGCGACTCAGACGCTCATCGGCTCGCCGATCTACGAGGCCGGCATCGATCGCGGCGACCGCATCATCTCCCTCGACGGCCGCCCGGTGACGTCCGAGGCGGATGTGGCCGCGATCCTCGCCGGCCGTTCGCCCGGGGACCGTATCCAGGTGACCTACGAGCAGCGCGGCCAGACGCGGACCGCCACGATAACCCTCGCCGAGGACCCGACGCTCGAAGTCGTCACGTTCGAGAAAGCAGGAATGCCGGTCTCCGACGAGGTGCGGGCGTTCCGTGCCGCGTGGCTTGGGTCCCGGGCAGAATCGGCGCCCCGGAGTTGATGTAGCTCGTATGGACACCGCCGACGGTCAGAGGCGCCGGGTCGCGGCCGCGACCCGGCGCCTCTGATCACCTGTCGCTCCAATCTGGCCCGTCGGAGCCACCGTTGTATCGTGTTGCCATGTCGCATTTTACAAATTCGATGCCAAGTCTTGGCCCTTTGCGGCATCTATACTTGTGGTGCCCCCAGGACAATCTGGCGCGGTCCGGCATTCACGGGATCCGATGATGGACCAGGCTGGTGTCGACTTGATCGTCCAACGCGCGCGACGAGCGGACGCCGCCGCGCTCGAAGCGCTGTACGAACGCTTCGGTCGCGTCGTTTACCGCATCGCGTTCCGGTTGACCCAGTCTGAGGAGGATGCCGAGGACGTCCTCCAAGATGTATTCGCCGGCCTGCCGGAGGCGTTGCGCACCTACCAGGGACGGGGCGCTCTCGAAGATTGGCTCAAGATCGTGGCGACACGGAGGTCTCTCATGGTTCTGCGCCAGAAGCGCCGTCGCAGGGAGATCTCCCTCGACGGAACGGTGGGTTATCAGCCCATCGAGCGTGCGGAGCCTGTAGTGGATCGCGTTGCGCTCGAGCGAGCCCTCGCCCGGCTCCCCGATGCCCTGCGCGCCGTCTTCGTCCTCAAGGAGATCGAAGGTTACTCCCACGAGGAGATCGGCAAGCTCATGGGGATCGGAAAGCACGGGTCCGCAAGCAAACTCCATCGGGCTCGCAAGATCTTGAGGGACCGGTTGAGGAACTCCGCATGATCAGTTTCCTGGGACATCCGAGCTTCGAAAAGCTCAGCAGCTACGCTGACGCGGAGCTCACGGGGAGAACTCGCGACCGCGTGGCCTCGCACCTCGCCGGCTGCGCTCGTTGCCGTGACACCGTCCGCTTCATCCGAGAACTCGGCGAGGTCGCCCGCAGCCTCCCGGCGCCAGAGCCGCCCGCCGATGCACTTCCGCGCCTCTTGGCCCGCAGGGCCGCCGGTGAACGGGTCATCCTTCCCACGTCCGACCCCGTTCCGATCGAGCCCGAACGCAGGCGCGCCGTTTCCGCCATTGCGGCGACGCTCGCGCTCTTCGTCGCTGGCTCGCTCCTCGTTTCCGTGCCGCGCCTCGGGGCCGACCGCAGCCAGCTCGAGTTTTCGCCGAAGCGCCCGCAGGCCGGGACGACCGTTCAGGTCCGTTACGTGCCCGGCTCGCTCCTCGCCTCGGAGCCGGTTCTCGTCCTGCGCGGCCGGCTCCGCTTCGCCAACGGCAACAGTGAGATCGCCGAGCTCGGTACGCTCGTCCGCGGTGCCGACGGCGTGTTCCACGGCGCCTTCTCGCTCCCGGATTCCGCTGTCTACGGTGTCCTCGCCATCGAGGATACGGCCGCATCCCGGGTCGACAGCAACAACCGCCGTTTCTGGGAGCTGCTTGTCCACGGAGAGGATGGCAGGCCTCGATACGAGGCGCTCCGCGAGCGGACGAACGAGCTGTTCGTCCGGAACCCGGAACTCGCGCACGAGACGGCCCGGACGGGAACGGTCCTTTACCCCATGCAGCCGTGGGGTTGGTTCACGCTGTTCAGTCTAGAGAGCGAGGTCGCGCCGGGGCCGCAACGTGACAGCCTGATCGAGTACCATCGCCAAAAGCTCCGCGAGCTCGACCGGTATTGGTCTGAGGCCCAACCCACGGCCGACGATGCCGCTTTCCTCGCCATGTATGCGCTGGGTCTGGAGGAGCGGGAGATCCACCGGCGGTGGCGGAGCTATCTGGTTCAGCGCGATCCCACGCACCGAACCGGTCTCCAATTGTGGCTCTCCGCCCTCCGTCGAGACGCCGAAGGGCGCTCGATGCTTCAAGAACTCGAACGAGTCGGCGCGAAAGCCAGGTTCTGGCACCGCGAATTCTTCCTCGCGGGCTTCCTCGAGGCGCTCCGAGTGCGGGACACGAAGGCCGCATTCCAATGGGCGGAGAGATACCTCGCGGTGGCGCCCG